>NZ_CANG01000014.1:0-97554 GCF_000309315.1 Sedimentibacter sp. B4 | reverse complement strand
GGACTATATAAAAGCTGACAGCCTTCATTTTTTAAGCATGGAAGGACTTATTAAATCAACAGGTTCTGACAGAGGATTCTGCCTGGCATGTTTGAACGGTGATTATCCAATGGAAGTTCCAAAATTCGATTAGAGGAGATTGTTATGTCTGATAAATTAACATATAAAGATTCCGGTGTAGATATACACGCAGGATATGAAACTGTTAGGCTCATAAAAGATTACGTGAAGAAAACATACACCAAGGGAGTTATGTCTGACATAGGCGGTTTCGGAGGAATGTTCGGCATTGATAAAAATGAATATGAAGAACCGGTGCTTGTTTCAGGAACTGACGGCGTTGGTACAAAGCTAATGATCGCATTCAAGACTGATGTCCATGATACAATTGGAGAAGATGCTGTTGCTATGTGCGTGAACGACGTTATTTGTCAGGGAGCAAAACCATTGTTTTTCCTTGACTATATAGCAACAGGAAAACTGGACCCAAGAAAGGCAGCAGACATTGTAAAAGGTGTTGCAAACGGCTGTATCAAGGCCGGCGCTGCCCTCATCGGAGGAGAAACTGCTGAAATGCCTGGTTTGTACGGTGAAGGCGAATATGATATAGCAGGTTTTTGTGTGGGAATAGTTGACAGGAAAAAAATTATAGATGGATCAAAAATTGTAGAAGGGGATGTGCTCATAGGAATTCCTTCAAGCGGATTCCATTCAAACGGATATTCACTTGTAAGAAAAGTATTCTTCGACCACAAAAACTACAATGCAGATGATTATGTTGAAGAGCTTGGATGCACTCTTGGAGAAGCTCTTTTGACTCCTACAAAAATTTATCCGAAACTCATATTGGAACTTATATCAAAGTTTGAAATAAAGGGAATGTCCAACATAACCGGAGGCGGTTTCTATGAGAATATTCCAAGAATGTTCCCGGAAGGCATAACAGCAGACATTGAAACAAAAAACATAAATGTTCTTCCTGTGTTCAAACTTCTTCAAAGAGAAGGAAATGTTGACATTGATGAAATGTATTCAACATTTAATATGGGAATAGGAATGGTTCTTGCTGTATCAAAAGACACAAAAGATGATGTTATGGAATATTTGAAAAATCAGGGAGAAGAGCCTGTTGTCATAGGTTACACATCAAGAAGGGAAGGCGGACTGAAAATATGCCACAACTAAAAATAGGTGTATTGATATCCGGTTCCGGATCTAATCTTCAGTCTCTCATTGACAATGTTGAAAACGGGCAAATTGACGGAAAAATAACTGTGGTTATTTCTAATAAAATTGATGCCTACGGACTTGAAAGAGCAAGAAAGCACAACATAAAATCAGTGTTTGTAGATCAGAAAAATTATCAGGATTCAGAGATTTACAATGAAGCAGTTATAAAGGAGCTTAAAAGCAACGGAGTCGAGCTTGTTGTTCTTGCCGGATATCTGAAAATTTTATCCCGTAATTTCATAGAAACATACAGAAACAGAATTATCAACATTCATCCATCCCTCATACCGTCATTTTGCGGCAAGGGTTACTATGGGCTTAAGGTACACGAGGCGGCTGTAAACTACGGTGTCAAAATAAGCGGGGCAACAGTTCATTTCGTTGACGAAGAAGCTGATTCCGGTCCCATAATAATTCAGGAGACAGTAAAGGTAGACTTTAAGGACACTCCTGAAAAGCTTCAGAAAAAAGTGCTTAAAATAGAACATAAAATACTGCCACAGGCTGTGAAGCTTTTTTGCGAAGGAAGGCTTGACGTTGTGGGAAGAAAGGTTGAAATAAATTAAGAATTAAGTAATTAAATTAAGAATTAAGAGTTAAGAATGAAGAATTAATAGTCTAAAATTTTAGAGTTTCAGCTGAGCTAACGATGCTCAGCACAGTTACATAATTTACTGATAAAAAGGAGTTGGTTATTAAATGAGAGCTTTAATAAGTGTGTCAGACAAAAATGGAATAGTTGAATTTGCAAAAGAACTTCAGGAACTTGGAGTCCAGATAATTTCAACGGGAGGAACACACAAGACTCTGGAACAAGCAGGGGTTAAAGTTACAGGAATTTCTGAAGTCACTGGTTTTCCGGAATGTCTTGACGGAAGGGTGAAGACATTGCATCCAAACATCCATGCAGGACTTCTTGCAATGCGCTCCAATCCGGAACACATGAAGCAGCTGGAAGAACTTAAAATAGAAACAATCGACATTGTTGTAGTAAATCTGTATCCTTTCAAGGAAACAATTTTAAAAGAAGGCGTAACAAGGGAAGTTGCCATAGAAAACATAGACATAGGCGGACCTACAATGCTTCGCTCTGCTGCCAAAAACTATCAGGATGTGGCAGTTGTGGTTGACCCAAGGGACTACGACCTAGTAATTGATGAACTTAAGGCAGGCAATGGCGTAACTCTTGACACAAAATTTTATCTATGTTCAAAGGTTTTTGCACACACTGCTCACTATGACACATTGATTGCAGCATATATGAAAAGAGAACGTCAAGACAACAATCTTCCTGAAACATTCACCATGACTTTTGAAAAAGTTCAGGAAATGCGCTACGGCGAAAATCCTCATCAGAAGGCTGCCTTCTACAAGGAAGTGGTTAATACTGACGGACTTCTTTCATCAGCTGTGCAGCTTCACGGAAAAGAGCTGTCATTTAACAACATCAATGATACAAATGGAGCTCTTGAGCTTTTAAAAGAATTTGAAGAACCAACTGTTGTTGCCTGCAAACATGCAAATCCATGCGGTGTAGGCACCGGTGAAAATGTTTATGAAGCATATGTTAAGGCATACAATTCGGATCCTACTTCCATTTTTGGAGGAATTGTTGTAATGAACAGGGAGCTGGATGAAAAAACAGCCGAAGAAATCAACAAAATATTTGTTGAAATAGTTGTTGCCCCTTCTTACAGCGAGAAAGCACTTGAAATACTTAAATCTAAGAAAAACATAAGATTGCTTGCAATTGAAAACATAACTACAAAACAAGATGAAAATTCCTATGATCTAAAAAAGGTTGCCGGAGGAATCCTTGTTCAGACAATTGATTCAAAGCTTCTGTCTGGAGAACTTAAGACTGTAACAAAGAAACAGCCTACTGAACAGGAAATGAAAGATCTCATCATGGCATGGAAAATTGTTAAGCACACAAAATCAAATGCCATTACAATAGTTAAAAACGGACAGTCCATAGGCATCGGACCAGGACAGGTCAACCGTATATGGGCATGCAAGCAGGCAATCGAACATGCAGTGGAATTTTTGGGAGAAGACAGCATCAAGGGAGCAACACTTGCTTCAGATGCATACTTTTCCGTTTTCAGACTGCGTAGAAGCAGCTGCAGAGGCAGGTATTACAGCAATAATCCAGCCGGGAGGCTCCATAAGAGACAATGATTCCATAGAAGCATGCGACAATCACAATATGTCAATGCTTTTCACAGACATGAGACATTTTAAACACTAAATAATTTAATTAAGAATGAAGGGTTAAGAGTTAAGAATTAAATGATTGAATTGTGCTTTGCACAATTCATACAATAATTCTTCATTCTTCATTCTTAACTCTTAATTTATATAATGGAGGTTTTTATGAAAATTCTTGTTGTAGGCAGCGGAGCAAGAGAACACACCATATGCTGGAAGCTTAAACAAAGCAAAAGAGTATCAAAGCTTTATTGTGCTCCCGGCAATGCGGGTATAGGGCAGATAGCTGAAATTGCAGACATAAAAGCTGAAAACCTGGAAGAACTAACAAAATTTTCAGCTGACAACAAAATAGATTTAGTTGTTGTGGGACCGGAAGGACCATTGGTCAACGGTCTTGTAGACATGCTTACGGAAAAAGGAATTAAAGCTTTCGGACCGGTAAAAAAAGGAGCAAGGCTTGAAGGAAGCAAGTCATATTCCAAGGACTTCATGAAAAAATACAACATACCAACTGCAAAGTACGAGGTTTTTGAAAATTCTCATCAGGCTCTTGAAGCATTGAAAAACTTTGACGTTCCTGTGGTAGTAAAAGCAGACGGACTTGCCGCAGGCAAGGGAGTTCTTATATGTGAAACAAAACAAGATGCTGAAGAAGCAATTAAAAGCATAATGAATGACAAGCAGTTCGGAGAAGCTGGCGATACTGTTGTAATTGAAGAATTTCTTGACGGAACAGAAACCTCTCTTCTTTGTTTTGTTGACGGCAAAAGAATTGTTCCAATGGAAAGTGCAAGAGATTACAAAAAAGCTTATGACAACGACAAAGGTCTTAACACAGGAGGGATGGGAAACTTTTCTCCAAACCCCATCTACACGGACGAGCTGAACCACTATATACAAAAAAATATAATAGACAGAACACTTCAGGGCTTCCATGGGGAAGACATGGATTTTAAGGGTGTGCTGTTCATAGGTTTGATGATTAAAAACAATCAGGCAAAAGTTCTGGAATACAACACACGCTTTGGAGATCCTGAAACTGAATCTGTTATTCCAAGGCTTAAATCAGATCTTGTTGATATTATGGAAAAGTGTATTGAAGGAAATTTGTCTGCTGATGATTTGCAGTGGAAAAATGAAAAAAGCGTTACAGTAATCCTTGCTTCAGGTGGATATCCTGAAAATTATGAAAAGGGCAAAGAAATAACAGGCCTTGAAGATGTTGACAGTGATATCATAGTTTTCCATGGAGGAACAAAGCTTGTGGGAGGGAAAATCCTAACAGACGGCGGAAGAGTCATGGCTGTCACTGCACTAGGCAATACCCTTGATGAAGCTAGAGAAAAAGTGTATAAAAATATACCTAAAATACATTTTGAAAAAATGGAATACAGGACTGACATAGCAAAATTGTAAAAGAAAATTACTAGAGCTGTAATCATCCTTAGGTTGATTACAAAGTAACTTTTGACGTTGTCATTCTGAGGACGCAGCCGAAGAATCTCATGTTTTCAATTGAAAATGAGATCCTTCACTAACGTTCAGGATGACAGCGTCGAAGTTTCTATAGTCCGAGGATGATTTATCATTCCTTTTTTTTATTTTTAATCATTATGACAGCCTTGGCGAATATATTTATAATATATATTTATTTGGAGGTTGCCATGCGCATACATACGGTTCAAAAGGGTGAGGCATTATGGAAAATTGCCGACTTTTATAAAACTGACATAGAAGATATCATGGAGGCTAACGGTCTGGTCAATCCGGAGATTCTATTGGTTGGACAGCCGCTTTTGATTCCTGAAGACATAAGGGAACACACAGTGATACCGGGGGATACAATATGGAAAATTGCAGAGAGCTATGGTGTTCCCGTTCAGGAGCTTTTATGGGAAAACCGGATAATGACACCTGACACCATATATCCTGGTCTGGTTTTGAAAATTCCTGAAAAAGAAAAGCCGGTAATAGATGTGAATGCATTTACTTATATTTTGGGAGATGATGCCATACCTGTTGTTCAGGGAGCAGGAGATAGTCTTACTTATTTAAGTCCTTTTGCTTATCTCATCAATGAAGACGGAAGTCTTGTAGAAATAGATGATGAACCTGCCATAGGGGAAGCAATAGCCAAAGGAGTTGTTCCCATGATGTCCATTGTTAACTTCACAAGAAATGTCAAGGGAGAAAATATAGCAAAAATAATATTGAACAATCCGGAAATAGTGGAAACTGTACAGAACAACATTTTAAACACCATGAGGGATAAAGGATACAGAGGACTTAATATAGATTTTGAATATGTTTTTCCGGAAGACAGGGAAGCTTACAACAGATTTCTTGAAAGCACCGTAAACAAGCTTCATGAAGAAGGATATTTTGTTTCAACAGCTTTGGCTCCAAAAACAAGCGCAGAACAAAGGGGTCTTTTGTATGAAGCTCACGATTATGCAGAACATGGCAGACTGGCTGATTTTGTTGTGCTCATGACTTATGAGTGGGGTTGGAGAGGTGGTCCTCCACGGGCAATTTCTCCCATAAATGAAATAGAAAAGGTGCTGGATTATGCTGTCACTACAATTCCAAGAGAAAAAATACTAATGGGTTTCCAAATATACGCAAGGGATTGGAAGCTTCCTTTTGTTCAAGGTCAGGAAGCAGAAACAATAAGTGTTGAGGAAGCAATGAACAGAGCATATAGACACATGTCTGAAATCAAATATGATTTTGTAAGCCAGTCACCGTACTTTCGCTACACAGACGATGAAGGAAACGCTCATGAGGTATGGTTTGAAGATGCAAGAAGCGCCCGTGCAAAATTTGATGTTGTGAAGGAATATGGCCTCAGAGGCTTAAGCTACTGGGGACTTGGTTATCCCTTCACTCAAAACTGGGTGCTTCTTGATGATACTTTTGATGTAAGAAAGCTCTAGATTTTTACAGATAGATTTTTTGTGCTCCATTTAGGCAGTCTCATAACGTTGATTATTGGAACCAGGTAAAGAAATACTGCATATGGAATTGCTCCTGCATCAACGGACAATGTTGCAAGGGGCACCGCAATGGCAATGCTCCAGGGAAAAAGCTCGGCTGTTAAAATTACAGTGTTTTCAATGTCTATTGACAGATGCTCTTTAGTCAGACCCTTTTTTTCGTAAATTTTGTTCATGAGCTGTTCTGTAAGCAGTATGGGAAGCGTCTGATTGCAGCAAAATGCGCAAGTGGCAAGGCTTGTGAACAACGTTGTAAGGTATACTCCTATTTTTTCGCTCATTTTTACCAGAAATCCCTGTATGTCGTTAAGCATACCGGTTCCTTCGAAAATACCAGAATAAGAAGAAGCTATAAGAACAATGAATGAAACGCTCACCATGGATAACAGGCCCCCTCCGGATATTATTTTTGACAGTGAGCTTTCCGGATTCAGGTGAAATCCAAACAGCATGGTGCGCAGCAGTTCATAAAGCTTAATTTCCTGCACAGTAAGGCAGATTATAAATGCTGTTATGATGCTTACGAGCATTGATATTTTTACATTCTTTTTCATTATTGCAAGAAAAAATATGACGAGAGCAGGAATTACAGTTACAAAGCTTAAATTGAAATAAGATGCAATTTCATTCAGAAGTTCTGTGTTTTTTGTGTTGAGAGGGTATTTTCCTGACAAAAAAATGTAAAAACCAACTGTCATCACAAAGGGAATCAGCCCAGTAATAAACATGTTTTTAACGTTTGTGTACAAATCTGTGTCTGTGACCACAGCTACAAGATTGGCACTTGAAGAAGTGGGAGAGCACCTGTCTCCAAAAAATGCTCCAGACACAATTGCTCCTGCAGCAGCATATGTGTTAACACCTCCGCTTTTTGCAAGGACTATGAGAACAACCCCAATTGTTCCGCATGTTCCAAAGCTTGTTCCAAGGGCAAAGGAAACCACGCATGTAAGAAGAAATGCAAACAATATGAAAAAGTCAGGATTCATAATTTTTGTTCCGTAGTACACAAAAAATGAAATGGTTCCGGAAGCTCTCCACAATGCGGTTATCATGCCTATAAGAGCGAAAATCGGCATGAGTGAGAGGGCTTTTTTCATTCCCTTAATGTTCATTGCTGCAATGTTTTTAAGGCTGTGGCCTCTTTTGTACGCAACCATAGAAAAAGCAGCCATTCCTATAAGAAGCGGATAAATAGTTGATATACCTTTTGAAATGCTTAAAACAAGTGAAAGGGTAAATATGATAACAGCAATTAAAAAGTCCATGATATTCTCCTATATTTAATATATATATTATATAATCAATTTTGGAAATTACAATATCATATAAAAAAATAAGACTGTCAGTCCAGCATACTGACAGTCTTATTTTACAATTATATTAGGAGATTTCCTGTTATAAGATATTAGCTTATTTTAGGTATTGTCATTCATATGATTATTATAATATTCAGTTGTGAAGAAATTATGTAGAGAGTACATCTTCATAATTTCTTCATTAATCCAGGTTAATATTAAATAAAAAACTATAAGAGGATGTAATTATGGGATGCTGCGGAGGACCAAGACCAGATAAAATTTATTCTTTCAAGGAATATTTCATTACAACTATTGTTATTATTGCCATAGTTTTATTAATTTATTATCTAAAAAAATAATTTTAAAATTTAAATCAAAAAAAATTCAAGAGGTGGATAATGGGTATAAAAAAAGAGAAGATTAAAGTATATGATATGACCTGTTCTTCCTGCGAAGCAAGAGTTGAAAATGCAGCCTTAAAAACGGAAGGCGTACTGAAAGCAAAAGCAAGCTTCACAGAGCAGTATCTGGACATAGAGTATGATGATGAAAAAGTAAAAGTAAAAAAAGTTAAAGAAGAGATACTTAATGCAGGATATTCAACAGAAAAATCAGATCTTAAGTTTTTTGGAATATTAATAATTGCAGCAGCAGTTGCAATGCTTGGATTCAACACAAGCGGATTTAACATGGAAGGATTTCTTCAAAATGCATCATACGGTGTTTTGTTCCTTGCAGGTGTGCTAACATCTATTCACTGCGTAGGAATGTGCGGCGGAATAATGCTTACTCAAAGCATTTCAGCAGAAAGCAGCAATAAGTTTGAAGCCATTAAACCAACACTTTTATATAATTTGGGAAGGGTCATTTCTTACACAATTCTTGGAGCTATAATAGGAGCAGCAGGTTCAGCTTTTTCTCTTTCAATAAAATCTAAAGCAGCTGTGCAGATAATTGCAGGGGTATTTATGATTATGATGGGATTTAATATGGCAGGTTTTGGAATGTTTAGAAAATTTCAGTTGCACATGCCAAAATCTTTTTGTAAGATAAAAAGTAAGCATTCATCTCCATTTGTTGTGGGATTGCTTAACGGACTCATGCCATGTGGACCGCTGCAGACTATGCAGATATTTGCACTGGGTACATCAAGCCCTGTAAAGGGAGCTTTGGCAATGTTTGCATTTTCTTTGGGTACAGTTCCATTGATGCTTGCATTTGGAGGTTTGTCAGGACTTCTGAGCAAGGGATACACAAAGAGGCTTCTAAAAATTAGCGGAGTTCTTGTAATTGTTCTCGGACTGATTATGGGAAACAGAGGATTTGCCATAATTGGAATTTCTCCGGCAAATGTATTTGCCTTTGATAAAGTAGAATCATCCGGCGAAAACACAAATCCAAATGTTGCCAAGGCTGTCATGGAAGATGGTGTACAGGTAATAAGGATGACGGTAAACAACAAAGGATTTGTTCCAAATGCATTTTATGTGCAAAAGGGAATACCTGTAAAATGGATTATTGACGGCAAGGAATTAAACACATGCAACAATGCCATAATAGTTCCTTCCATGGATTTGCAAAAAGTTGTCAAAAGCGGTGAAAACATCATAGAATTCACTCCATCAGATAAGGATATCAGCTTCAGCTGCTGGATGGGAATGATAGGTGGAGTAATAAGGGTTGTGGATAAGCTTGATACAGTTGATACAACAGTTGAAGATCCATCTCTTCCACCACCTGCAGTTTCTCCTGACTGCTGCAAGCGTCCACTGAATGAAGAAGAGCAGGTAGATGTAAGCAAAGAGAGTATCTACGGAGATGATATAACAAAGGTGCCAACGGAAATGCTCATAGGAAAATCTGAAGAAAACAGCCTTAAAATTGAAGGCATTGGTTATGAACTAAAACCACTTATTTCGGTTGTGAAAAGCAATGAAACAATAGAGACTGAATTTAATCTGGATGAATTTGACGATAAGGTTGGAGAGTTTTTAGTGGTTGATGGAAGTACTGGCGAAACAGTTGCTTCATTTGATGGAACATCTGGTTCAGGCAAGGTTAAGTTTACATCTGGTGAAGACGGAATTTATGGTATAATAAAAGACGGAGCCGTACTTGGTGTAATTAAGACAGTTGAGGATCTTGAGAGTGCAGATCTTGAAGAAATAAGAAGCAGCATGATTCTGCAGTAAAATAATTTATATGGAGAGAAAATGAACAGCATTTTAATAATTGAAGATGATGAAAGAGTAGCTGATGTAATAAGAGCATACCTGGAAAGGGAAGGCTACAAAGTGTTTTGGACAGCAAAAGGTATTGACGGTATAGACATTGCCAGAAAAAACAAAATAGAACTGATTATTCTTGACCTTATGCTTCCCGACATGAGTGGGGAAGAAGTGTGCAAAATAATACGACTGGAGTCTGACGTGCACATTTTCATGCTAACGGCAAAGGGAACACTGGACAACAAAATCGAAGGCTTAAACATAGGTGCTGACGAGTACCTTGTTAAACCCTTCAGCCCAAGGGAACTTACTGCCAGGGTCAATTCGCTGTTCAGAAGACTTCACAAGGACACTGGAACATCTGAAGCTGTTTATGACGATAAAAACTTATCAATAAATTATGAAAAACGTACAGTAATGTTAAAAGGAACAGAAGTTTCACTCACACCTAACGAATTTGACATTTTGTACACTCTGGCTGTAAGCAAGGGAAAGGTTATGTCAAGGGAACAGCTCATAGATAAAATTTTTGGCTATGATTTTGACGGATATGACAGAACTGTTGATGTGCACATTAAGAACATAAGAAAGAAAATAGAGGAAGACACAAAAAATCCCAAGTATATAATTACTGTCACAAAGGCAGGTTATAAATTCGGCGGTGATCAAAATGCATTCAATTAGGAGAAAAATAGGAGTATTGCTTACTGTTTCATCAGCAGCAGCAATACTTCTTATTATGATTTTTGTTAATTTAACCATGAACAGCATTTTTGAGGAATACATGCTGGAAGTTCAAAACAAAAGGTATGAAACAATCACAACGTACCTGGAGGAAGAATACGAAAAAGAGGGCCAATGGTCCGAAAATACAGGCATAGAGCTAATGCACAACGCCTACATGAGCAATTACAACCTGACGCTGTACGACAAAGACAACAAGGCAATATGGGGAATGAATCCCAATGATATAAGGAATAAAGTAAACCTGGGACAAATGATGGTTCAGGACCTGGGAGTATACACAACTAAAAAATTCGAACTCCATTATAAAAATGAAGTTGTGGGATATGTTGAAGTGGGACAATACTCGCCTTTGCTGATGACAGAAGAGGATATTCAGTTCAAAGCATCAATCAATAAAAGCATTGTTGCAAGCGGAGCTATGACAGTCATTATAATAACAATACTAAGTTTGTATTTTTCAAAGCAGTTTTCTGCTCCAATCAAGGAAGTAGCAAGCATGTCCGTAAAATTATCAAAGGGTGAATTTGAAGCCAAGACAAATAGCACCAGCGATGTGAAAGAAATTGAAGACTTAAGAAGCAGCGTCAACATTCTGGCTGAAAAGCTGAACAAACAGGATATGCTGAGAAAACGTCTGGTTTCTGATATTTCCCATGAGATACGAACTCCTTTAAACGTCTTGCAGAACAATCTTGAAGCTATGATTGATGGAGTGTTCCCTGTAACTTCAGAAAGACTCTCCGGATTAAATGATGAAATAGTAAGGTTTGGAAAACTCTTGAACAACCTTGACTTGTTGAAGGATTTTGAAGCAGAAAGCATGAAACTAAGTTTTCATGCACTTAAACTTGACCAACTGCTTGAAAATTTAGTAAGTGAACTAATTATGGAAGCTGACAGCAAAAATATAACTCTTTCTTTTTCAAAGGAAAATGAAAAAAGCTACATTGTATCAGGAGATGAAGACAATTTAAAGCAGGTATTCTTCAATCTCATCCACAATGCCATAAAGTTTACTGGAAGCATGGGAGAAGTTTCTATAAATCTATACAGCAGGAACAAAAAAATATATGTTGAAGTTAAAGACAACGGAATGGGAATTTCAAGGGAGGACATTCCGTATATTTTTGAGAGATTTTACAGGGCTGATAAAAGCAGGCACAAAATAGAAGGCAACGGAGTAGGGCTTACAATTGTAAAAAACATTCTTGATCTTCATACAGCTTCCATTGAAGTTATGAGCAATGAAAACAAAGGAACGTTGTTCACAGTTATTTTTGATGACAAAGAAGAATAATATTGATAAATTGAAAAATATGGTTTAAGATTGTGCCATAAGGTACAATATCAAACCATAACAAAGGTTAATATTCCAAAACTATTTAATTCTGGAATGATATTGTTCCATTATTAAATGGTTTTTTTAATTTTTGCTATGAATTGTATTGAATTTTGAACATGAAATGGTTGGCACGATATATGCTATATTAAGATAGGAGACATTATGGAAACTAAAAAAATAAAACTTACAGCTTCTGAAGACAGGCCGCATTTGACATATGAAGCATTAAGCGTTCTTCACAAATATGATGTTGGCTTAATTTGGATGGAAGTGTATGCTTATGTGGCATACATAAAACTCATGCCTGTAGAAGATGATGTATGGGAAAAAATTAAGAATGAGCTCAACATTTTAAAGGGATGGGACAGTCTAGAGGAAATTGAACTGTTTCCTTTCGAGGAAAAAAACACTGAGTTAAAAAAAGTTCTTGATGTAATACCACACGGAGTGACACTGCTGAGCAGGACAGGAGACATTAAGTATGTAAACGATTACGCTGCTGAAAAAATTTTTATGACAGCAGGCAAGGACATAACAGGAGTAAATATACGCAAGTACATGGATTATGACAAACTCATTTCTTTCTTTAATAAAAAGGGAAAGAACGTTATGGCAAAGGACACCATGGAAATAGGAACTCAGTTATATCAAGTTAATTTGCAGCCAATCATCAATGAAGAAAACGTTTTAAGCAGTTATCTTATCTCTTTTTATGAAATGGACAACACAAGTTTCAGCAGATATGACAATCCCATAACATTTGACGACATAGTTGCTGAAAGCAACAAGATGCTCCAAGTAATTAACCAAGGTAAACTTTATTCTAAATCTGACTCGCCGGTCTTAATAACCGGAGAAAGCGGTACAGGAAAAGAACTTTTTGCCAGAGCTATTCACAATGAAAGCAGAAGAAAATCAAAACCTTTTATTGCCATCAACTGTGCAGCCATACCAGATCAGCTTTTGGAAAGCGAGCTGTTTGGATATGAAGGAGGAACATTCACCGGAGGCAGAAAGGAAGGCAAGGCAGGAATATTTGAAATTGCCGGTGGAGGAACAGTATTCCTCGATGAAATAGGCGACATGGCACCGCACCTTCAGGCAAAGCTTTTACGGGTTCTCCAGGAAAAAAAGGTACGAAGGGTTGGAGGAGCAAACGAAGTTAATTTTGACGTAAGGCTGATTTCAGCAACAAATCAAAATATCGATCACATGGTTAAGAACAAGGAATTCAGGCTTGATCTCTTGTTCAGGATAAATATTTTCAACATAAATATTCCTCCTCTCAGGGAAAGAAAAGAAGATTTGCCCATTTTATTTGAGCATTTTGCAGGAATCCATTCAAGAAGGTACCATAAATACATAAAAGGAATTGAGCAGAATGCCATGAGGAAGCTTTTAAATTACAATTGGCCCGGAAATGTAAGAGAATTTCAAAATGTTCTTGAAAGAGCTGCTGCACTTTCAACTTCAGAAGAAATTACTTCAAAGGACATAATGCTGAACTATGACATTGTTCCGGAAGAAGAAACATCAGGTACATCTCTTAAGGACTGCATTGAAAGTCTTGAAAAAAGAAAAAATAACTGAAAGTCTTAAAATGAACAAAAGCATCAGAGAAGCAGCTAAAAACCTTGAAGTAACACATACGTTATTAATCAACAGGATGAAGAAATACAATATCGATAGAAATAATTTATAAATTAGGAGGATTCAAATGAATAAGGAAAAGTTAAGCAAGATGAAATTTTCTACAAGAGCTGTGCATGCAGGCTACAGGAAAAATGAATACGGAGCATTGGCTACACCTATTTATCAGACATCAACCTTTATATTTGACTCAGCAGAGCAGGGAGGAAGAAGATTTGCTTTGGAAGAAGACGGATATATTTATACTCGTCTTGGCAATCCAACAAGCTCACAGGTTGAAGACAAACTGGCAAGTCTTGAAAATGCAGAGGCTGCTGTTGCCATGGGTTCAGGCATGGGAGCCATAACTTCTGTAATCTGGGCTATAGTAAAGGGCGGAGATCACATAGTAGCAGCTAAGACACTGTACGGCTGCACATTTGCATTTTTAAATCACGGTCTTCCTAAATTTGGAATTGAAGTAACATTTGTAGATACTTCTGATCCTGAAAATGTAAGAAAAGCAATGAAAGAAAACACAAAGGTGGTATATCTGGAAAGTCCTGCAAATCCAAACATGCTCATATCAGACATAGAGGAAATTTCAAAAATTGCTCATGAAAAAGAAGGCTGCATGGTTGTTGTTGACAACACATACTGCACACCATACATTCAAAGACCTATTGATCTAGGTGCAGATGTTGTTGTTCATTCTGCAACAAAATATTTAAACGGACACGGAGATGTAATAGCAGGCTTTGCTGCAGGAACTCAGGAATTCATAAACCAGGTTAGATTTGTTGGAATAAAGGATATGACAGGTTCAGTAATAAGCCCATTTGATTCATACCTTATAAATAGAGGAATGAAGACTCTTGAAATCAGAATGGAAAAACACTGCCAGAACGCACAGAAGGTTGCAGAGTTTCTTGAAGATCATCCTGCTGTTGTATCAATTGCTTATCCTGGACTTAAAAGCTTCCCTCAGTATGAACTTGCAAAAAAACAAATGTCACTGCCGGGAGCAATGATTGCATTTGAAGTAAAGGGAGGGCTTGAAGCCGGAAGAATACTGATGAATTCAGTTGAACTTTGTTCGCTTGCTGTAAGCCTTGGAGATACTGAAACATTAATACAGCATCCTGCTTCCATGACACATTCTCCATACACTCCTGAAGAAAGAGCTGCATCCGGAATTTCTGAAGGTCTAGTCAGACTTTCTGTAGGGCTTGAAGATGCAGGGGATATAATTGATGATTTAAAACAGGCTCTTGACAAATTACTGTAAAAAAATTTTTAAACAAATGAATTTTTATTAAGCATTAAAAATAGGCTCACGAGTGGCTTTCAGCTGCCGGAGCCTTTTTGTCATGTTAATAAATCGTCATTTTGATGAATAAGCAACTTAATATAAGTTGACATTTGGCGTATTTCTAGCTAAAATTATATGTGAGTTATCTCCGAGTTTACGGATCTAAAGCTTTTGCCATGAGCCGCAAACCGACAGGGTTTATTTGGAAACGAATGAGCCTCCCATTGGAAAGGAGAATGCCAATGCATTTCTCTTTTCGTATACTATTATATGAAAGGGGTTTTTTTATTTATGAAAAAAACTAAAGCAAAAAACATTTTAGCACTTTTACTTTCATTGATGCTTATATTTTCAATGACAGCATGTGCTAAGACAGAACAACCTAAGACGGAAGAACCGGCAAAGGAAACACCTGCAGAAGAGCCAGCTGAACCTAGAGAATTCATATTGGCTACTACTACAAGCACACAGGATTCAGGACTTTTAGATTATCTGCTGCCAATTTTTAAAGAAAAAACAGGCATAACAGTAAATGTTGTGGCTAAGGGAACAGGTGCTGCTCTGGAGCTTGCCAAAAATGGCGATGCAGATGGAGTACTGGTACATGCCAAAGCACAAGAAGAAGCATTCATTGCTGAAGGTTTTGCTAAAGAAAGATTTGATGTGATGTACAATGACTTCATCATTGTAGGACCAGAATCTGATCCTGCAGGACTTATTGCAAATGCTCCGAATGATCCTATCAAGGCTTTCCAGTTACTGGCTGATACTAAATCAACATTTATTTCCAGAGGAGACGAATCAGGAACTCACACAAAGGAAAAAGGTTACTGGAAAGAACTTAACATCACTCCTGAAGGAGAATGGTATGTTTCTGCCGGAACAGGAATGGGAGCAGTGCTTCAGATGGCTGATGAAAAGCAGGGCTACACTCTTACAGACAGGGCAACTTATCTTTCTATGAAGGACGAACTTGGTCTTGTTATAGTAACAGAAAAGAACGACAAAATGTACAACCAATATGGTGTTATGATGGTAAATCCTGAAAAATATCCTATAAAAGAGGCAGAAGTTCAGGAATTCATAGACTTCTTGCTTTCTGACGAAGGACAGGAACTCATAGCAGGATTCGGCAAGGAAGAATTTGGTGAATCATTGTTTGTACCAAATGCAAAATAACAAAAGGTGAAATAATGTTTGAATTTATGAGAGAATTTTTAACTACATACAATGACATACTGCCTGTAATAGCACTTTCTTTGAAAGTGTCCCTGACTTCAGCCTTCATTGCTTCTGCTCTTGGACTGACCTCAGGCATAGCGGCAGCCCTTCATGAATTCAAATTGAAAAAAACAATCATGAGGGTGGCAAATACCCTCATGAGTCTGCCTCCGGTACTGATAGGTCTTCTTGTTTACATGATGCTGTCAAGAAAAGGTCCTCTTGGAAGCCTTGGGCTGTTGTTTTCACCGTCAGCCATGATTGTTTCGCAGTCACTGCTTGTGTTTCCCATAATATTCGGACTCACGGTATCATCAATTCAGGAAGAAGCAAAGAATATTGAGCTAACATGTTTATCGCTGGGTGCTGACAAAAAAAGCACATTGATTACAATAATCAGCGAATGCAGGTTTAAGCTCTTTTCTGTTATTACTGCAGGCTTCGGAAGAGCCATATCCGAGGTTGGAGCCGTAATGATGGTTGGAGGAAACATCAAGGACAAAACAAGGGTTATGACAACATACATTGCCCTTGAAACAGGCAAGGGAAATTTTGAAGAAGCGGTTATGATTGGTTTTGTGCTTCTTTTAATATCATTTTTGGTTAACTCAATTTTATACAGGATGCAGAGGAGGGAATAATCGTGCATATAAAGATTGAAAATGCAGTTAAAGATTATGGTTTAAGCCGTGTCCTGGACATTGAAAACATTGAGTTCAAAAAAGGAATATATGTAATTTTAGGCTCAAACGGCAGCGGAAAAAGCACCCTCATAAGCTGCGTGGCAGGATTAAATGAATTAAGCCATGGGAACATTTTTTATGACGGAAAAAAATTTGATTCAGCAATTAGAAATTCCATATGCATACAGATTCAAAACCCTTATCTTTTCAGCAAATCTTCCCATGAGAACATTGTAAGCGGACTAAAGTTCAGAAAAACTAGCAGGGAAGAAATTGAAAAAAGATTTAATAAATATAAAAATTATTTTGAAATCGAAGATCTGCTTAACAAGAAGTCATGGTGGCTGTCCGGCGGAGAAAGAGCAAAAATTGCACTTTTAAGGACAGCAGTGCTGGAAACTGAAATAACACTGCTTGATGAACCAACAGCAGCCATGGATATTGAAAGTTCCATGAGAGCTGAAAATCTCATCAAGGATATGGCAAGAGACAACAGGACGGTAATATTGGTCACACACGACGTATATCAGGCAAAAAGAATTGCTAATCATGTCATATTTATGGATAAGGGCAGAATAATAGAAATGGGAAGCAGGGAAGAAGTGCTTAACAATCCTGCAAACAAACTTGTAAAACAAATTTTAAACATATGATCACGGAGGGTATCATGATAAGAACAGGTATTTTAACAATAAGCGACAAAGGCTCAAAAGGTGAAAGAATTGACGGAACAGGACCTGCAATAAGAGAAAAAATTGAAAATGATCAATATAAAGTTGAATATTACAAGGTAATACCCGATGAAATAGATATAATTGCAAAAGAACTTATTTACATGTGTGATGAACTGAATCTTGACTTGGTTCTCACAAACGGAGGAACTGGTTTTTCAAAAAGAGACGTTACTCCTGAAGCAACATTGATGGTTATAAAAAAGCATACTCCTGGCATATGCGAAGCCATGAGACAAATGTCTCTTTCTATAACACCAAAAGCAATGCTTTCAAGGGCAATAGCAGGAATAAGAGACAACACGCTCATAATAAATCTTCCCGGAAGTCCCAGGGGAGCAGTTGAAAATCTGGAATTTGTTCTTCCGGCCCTTCCTCACGGAATTGAAATATTAAACGGCACCGGGGGAGAATGCGCAAGATAGGAGGCAGCTATGGATTTGTTCAATGTTTTGACAATTAAAGATACAAGAGAGTTAATAGATGAAAATTTCAGCCTGGAACTTGAAGGAGAAATGGTTAATCTTCATGAGGCAGCAGGAAGAATATTAAAAAATGATGTAATAGCTCCTGAAAATGTGCCGGATTTCAGACGATCAACCGTAGATGGTTATGCTGTTTTTTCAAGAGATGTGTATGGAGCAAGCGAATCAATGCAGTCCATGCTAGACCTTAAAGGCGAAGTGCTTATGGGTCATGAGGCTCAGGGCAAAATAAGCATTCCCGGACAATGCTACTATGTACCTACAGGCGGAATGCTACCTGAAGGGGCAGATTCCGTCATTATGATAGAATACACGGAAAAGCTTGATGAAACAACAATTCTTGCATCCAAATCAGCTTCTTCGGGAGAAAATACAGTCGATATTGGAGAAGACATAAAAAAAGGCGAAGCAGTTATAAAAAGCGGAACAAAAATTCGCCCCTACGAGGTGGGAGTTTTATCAAGCCTTGGAATAACAAGCGTTGAAGTGATGAAAAGACCAAGGGTTGGAATTATTTCAACGGGTGACGAGGTTGTAAATCCTGAAGAAAAAATCAATCCAGGACAAATAAGGGACATAAACACATATCTTTTGTATTCGCTTCTTGAAGAAAGCGGCTGTACACCCATAAAATACGGACTAATAAGGGATGACTATGATCTCTTAAAAAGTACTGTTGAAAAAGCAGTATCAGAGTGTGACATTGTGCTCATGTCCGGTGGAAGTTCCGTAGGTAAAAAGGATAATACCGTAAATGTAATAAATGACCTTGGAGATGAGGGAGTACTGGTTCACGGAATTTCCGTGAAACCCGGAAAGCCTACAATAATAGGTAAATCTAAAGGTAAAATAATTTTCGGCCTTCCTGGACATCCTCTGGCATGTGCTGTGATTTTTCAGGTGATGGTCAAATATTACATTGAAAAAATTACAAAGCATAATGACAAGGTATATCCGGTATCATGTAAGTTTAAAATCAATTATCACAAGGCAAAAGGCAGAGAAGAATATCTTCCTGTAGACATAGAAGAAAATGAACAAGGGCTTACAGCTGCTCCGGTGTTTGGAAAGTCCGGGCTTATAACTGGTTTTTCAAAAGCGTGGGGATATATAAGAATCGAAAGAAACGAAGAAGGATTAAAAGAAGGCCAGTCAGTTGCTGTGTACAAGTTTTAGGAGGAATTATGCAAAAGGTATATTTGTCAAATTATGAGCTGGAAGAAGCTCTTAACATTTATTTTAACAAAATAGGAAATCTGAACGCCGAAACTGAAATGGTAAAAACGTGGGATGCAAACGGCAGAGTCACAGTAAACGCTGTTTTTGCGAAGATTTCTTCTCCTCACTACAATTCATCGGCAATGGATGGTATAGCTGCAAAAAGTGAAAGAACAGTACTGGCTTCCGACAGAAACCATGTTGTCCTTACAGAAGGCGAAGATTACATTGTTGTTGATACGGGAGATCCCATTCCCAGAGAATTTGACTGCGTGATAATGGTTGAAGACTTAATCAGCGCCGGAGAAAACAAATTTGAAATTTACCAGAGCGCTGTTCCATGGCAGAACATCAGGCCTCTTGGAGAAGACATAGTGGAAAATCAGCTTATTGTTCCTTCAAAACACAAAATAAGACCCGTTGACATAGGTGCCCTTATTGCCGGAGGAATCAATGAAGTTGAAGTGTTCAAAAGACCAAGGGTTGGAATAATACCAACAGGAACTGAGATTGTTGAGCCTGGAACAGAGCTAAAGGTTGGAGACATAATAGATTTCAACTCAAGAACATTTTCTGCCCAGGTAAGCGACTGGGGAGGAATTCCAAAACGTTACGACATTGTTATTGATGATTACGAGAAAATCAAATTGGCAGTTATAAAAGCAAATCAGGAAAATGACATTGTATTAATAAATGCAGGTTCATCTGCAGGAAGAGAAGATTTCACTTCATCTGTCATAAGTGAATTGGGAGATCTTGTAATCCATGGAGTAGCCATAAAACCGGGAAAACCGGTGATGCTTGGTGTAATTCACAACAAGCCTATAATTGGAATACCGGGTTATCCTGTTTCAGCTTACTTTGTAATGGAAGAAATTGCAAAAAAATTAATTTTAAAATATCAGGGCCTTGAAGCTGTAGAGTTAAAGAAAATAGATGCAAGACTGACAAGAAGATGTATGTCATCCTTGAAATATCTTGAATTTGTGAGAGTGAAGCTTGGGTACGTGGGAGGAAGTTATGTGGCCACTCCTTTAACAAGGGGAGCCGGAGCAACTATGTCTTTGGTAAACGCCGACGGTGTTCTTGAAATAGACCAGGACGTGGAAGGAATTGAAGCCGGAACAGCTGTACAGGTTAAACTTCTTAACAATGAAGAAAATATCAAAAACACACTCATTAGTATAGGAAGCCACGACCCTATAATTGATATAGCCTCTGACATACTTCACAGAAGAAACAAAAAATATTTTCTGTCATCTACAAATGTGGGAAGCACAGGCGGTCTTATGGCTTTAAAAACCGGAGAAACACATATTGCACCAACACATCTTTTAGACATGGAAACCGGTGAATACAATTTGTCGTACTTGAAAAAATATCTTCCCGGAAAAGACATATGTCTTGTAAAATGTGTAAACAGAATTCAAGGTTTTATGGTTAAAAAGGGTAATCCGAAAAATATAAACACATTTGAAGATTTAACAAAACAAGATGTTAAATTTGTAAACAGGCAGAGAGGTTCAGGAACAAGGTTGCTTCTGGATTACAATTTAAACAAGCTTGGAATTGATCCTAAAAACATAAACGGATATTTCAGGGAAGAATTCAATCACCTGGCCGTTGCTGCTGCTGTTGAAGCAGGCGATGCAGATGCAGGTCTTGGGGTTTATTCGGCAGCAACAATGATGGGGCTTGACTTCATACCTGTGTGCAACGAAGAATACGACCTGGCCATACCGGAAGAATACATGGATACTGAAATTATAAAAGAATTCATAGAAACAATAAAATCACATGAATTCAAGTCAAAACTGGATGAACTGGGAGGATACGACTACTCAGACACAGGCAGGATAATCTATCAGAGGAGCTGATCATATGCTTGATAAAAAAGGCAGAACAATTGATTATTTAAGAGTTTCATTGACCGACAGGTGCAATTTGCGATGCATTTACTGCATGCCGGAAGAAGGTGTTGACAAGAAATGTCACCAGGACATAATGCGTTTTGAGCAAATTGAAAAAATAATTACAGCATGTGCAGCAATAGGCATAAAAAAAGTGAGATTTACCGGAGGAGAGCCCCTCATATTAAAGGGTATCGATAAACTCATAGCCCATACAGCATCCATGCCTTCAATAAAAGATATTTCTCTTACAACAAACGGAATGCTACTTTCAGATATGGCAGAAGATTTGAAAAAAGCAGGACTGAAAAGGGTTAACATAAGTCTTGATACTTTAAATGCTGATAAATTCAGGGAAGTAACAAGACTTGGAGACATAAGCAAAGTCATGTCTGCCATAGAGAAGTGTATGAGCCTGGACATGGTTCCTGTAAAAATAAACACGGTGCTCATGAAGGGCGTAAATGATGATGAAATAGGGGACTTCATAAATCTAACAAAGGAATATCCAATCCAGATAAGGTTTATTGAGCTTATGCCCATTGGAGAAGGTTACAAATATTTTGACAAGTGCAGCATGAAGGTTGAAGAAATTCTTGAAAGATTTCCGGAGCTGGTACAAATTAAGGATGACAGCAAAGTTGCTTCCGTTTACAAAATGCCGGGAGCCAAAGGTTCCGTAGGGCTCATAAGCCCCATAAGCTGCAAGTTTTGTTCTGAATGCAACAGAATTAGATTAACGTCTGTTGGAACTATTAAACCTTGTTTGCACTCTTCAGAAGAAATCAATCTGCTACCATATGTTGATGACCAGGAAAAACTTATTGAAACTATAACAAGTGCAGTCTACAACAAACCTGAAGAACATCATCTGGAAACAGACAAAAAGAGCCATTCTGAAAAAATGATGTACCAGGTAGGAGGTTAACATGGAACTAACACACATAAACGAGCAAGGCAGAGCAAAAATGGTGGATGTGAGCGAGAAAAAGGAAACGCCAAGAGAAGCTGTTGCATATGCTTGCATCCACATGAAAAGAGAAACCCTAGAAAGAATAAAGGAAGGCACAATTGCAAAGGGAGACGTGCTTTCTGTGGCTCAGGTTGCAGGTATAATGGGAGCAAAGAAAACATCAGACATAATACCAATGTGCCATCCCATAATGATGACTGGATGCGATATAAACTTTTCACTTGATTTTGAAAACAACAAGGTAGAAATTACAGCAACGGCAAGGACTGTAGGGCAGACAGGCATAGAAATGGAATCCCTTTGTGCTGTATCCATAGCCGCTCTTACAATTTATGATATGTGCAAAGCAATAGACAGGGAAATGACAGTATCAGATGTCATGCTTATGAAAAAATCCGGCGGAAAATCCGGAACATTTGAAAGAAATTAATTATTAACGAGGTGGATTATGGCAAAAGTAGTAGCAGTAAATATAAGCGCAACAAAAGGTGTTATTAAAGAACCAATAGAAAAAGGATATTTTGCATTCAATCACGGTCTTGAAGGAGATGCACATGCAGGAGACTGGCACAGACAGGTAAGCCTTCTTTCACAGGAAAGCATAGATAAAATGACTGCATCCGGAGCTGACAATTTAAGTGCAGGCAAATTTGCTGAAAATCTTACAACAGAAGGAATTGTTCTGTATGAACTTCCAATAGGCACAAAGCTTAAAATTGGTGAAACAGAAATGGAAGTAACTCAGATAGGGAAAGAATGTCACAAAGGCTGTGCCATAAGAGAGCTTGTTGGAGACTGCGTAATGCCTAGAGAAGGAATATTTACAAAAGTTCTTGTTCCGGGATGGATTAAGGCCGGAGATGAAATAACAATAATTTAAAATTTTTTTTGATTGCTTAAGTGCATAAATGTCATTAAAATCATCAAACTAATATAGAGGTGATATAATGGCTAAAGCAGGAATGAGAAGGCCGGATCCAAAAGATCCCCATGGAACAGAAAGCAATAAAATAACTCATTTTCCAAAAAACGAGCAGCCGCCGGTCCCTGAATTACAGGGAAAAGCAAAAGCAGGGCATGAAAAAGCCAAGCAGATAATCATCAATAAAATACATCACAAGGAACTTGAATAAAATTATAGGATGATGTATTATTTCGATTTATATGAGAAAAATATATGATGTAAATCAAAATGTCCTATATTGTTAAAGGAGGAGTAATATGAAAGCAATTGTTGACAGAGACGCATGCATCAGCTGCGGTCTTTGCGAATCACTTTGTCCGGATGTTTTTAAGCTAGATGACGAGAATATATCTGTTGTTATAGCAGATCCAGTGCCTTCAGAATTTGAAGCTTGTGCTGAAGAATCTAAAGAATCATGCCCTACAAACGCTATTTTCATTGAATAAAAAATATTTAAAGGACTTTCCATGGGGAAGTCTTTTTTTTGCAGCTCAAAAATAAGTAGAAAGTTGGAAAATATATGCTATAATGTATAAAAAGGCTTAAGGCGGTGAAATCATATGAAGTACATAATTGGAATTGATGCCGGAGGAACTAAGTCTGAACTGATAGCTTATGATTTGGACTTCAGCCCTGTTTATTGTAAGACAGGAGGATTTGGAAACCCTGCAGTAAATTTAGATAAAACAGTAAATAATATAATTTCTTTGATTGATGAATGTGTGACTGACCTTGGCCGTGAAGACTGTGTGTTTATAGCCATAGGTATGGCGGCAGTTGAAACAGGCAACTATGCACAGCTCATAAAAGAGTATATTGAAAGGGCATTTGTTGTTGATGCTGTTGTGCTTAATGATGCTGAGCTTGCCTGTAAGGCATATTTTGGTGAAAAAGACGGCATTCTTGCCATTGCCGGAACCGGCTCCTCATGTTATGTTCAAAAATCCGGAAAAGGACAGATGGTTGGAGGATGGAGCCACATTTTAGGAGATGAAGGCAGCGGGTATCACACAGTAATTGAAGTTTTTAAAAATATAGTAAACAAATACGACAAAGACCTTCCTTTTGATAAATTGAGCAACTCAATGCTTGAGAAAATCGGAGGAACTTCCCGCTCGGACATTATGGATTTCATATACAGCAATGAAAAAAATACAATTGCTTCATTATTTCCTGTGATTGTTGATTTTTCTATGCAGGGGGACAGATATGCTGTGGAGTTGCTTGAAAATGCAGGCAGACACCTGGCTGAACTCACATGCACTGCATACAAAAAAGCAGGTTTCAATGGCAACGTGACAATTGGCTTAAAAGGCGGTATATTTCACAACAGCTGTTTTATAGTATCTTCATACATAAATGAAATTCAAACAAGTTTAAAGGACTTTGAAATTATAGGAGAAGATATATCCGCAACAAGGGGAGCGTGCAGCATATACAAACAAAATTATAATGGAGGAAAAATTGCACCAAAAAATTTACAATGACCCTGATATTTACAGATTAGATATTCCTCTTCCAAACAATCCCTTGAGGAATCTAAACTGTTACATCATAAAAACTAATGAAAAAAATCTAATAATCGATACTGGATTTAACATGCCTGAGTGTTTGGAAGCAATGAAACAAGGTCTGGAAGATTTAGAAATAGACATTGATAAAACAGACATGTTCATTACTCACATGCATTCTGATCACACTGGACTTGTTCCCGACCTAATGAACGAAAATTCAACCATATACATGAGTGAAATTGATTATGAATATGTGAAGATGATACTTGAAAACTTCTGGTCCAAAAGTGATGAAAGTTACCTGATGGAAGGATTTACTGAGGAACAAATTGATTACTTAAAAAACACAAATCCTGCAAAAGTATACAATCCCGGCAGGCTTTTCAGTGTTGTAACTGTAGGAGATCAATCAAAATTCAAAATAGGCAGGTATGAATTCAAATGCATTTCAACACCTGGTCACACACCTGGACACATGTGCCTTTATCTTGAAAAGGAAAAAATATTGTTTTCCGGAGATCACATTCTTTTTGACATTTCACCAAACATAACAAGATGGCCAAATGTAAAGAATTCTCTTGAAGATTATCTGAAAAGTCTGAAAAAGATAAAAAAGTTGGAAATAAATACAACACTTCCGGCACACAGAAAAAATGACATGAATGTGTACGACAGAATCAATAAGCTAATAGAACACCACAATGATAGGCTTAAAGAAACAATTGACATTTTAAGAAAAACTCCAGGCATTAACGCTTATGACATTGCAGGAACAATGAAGTGGTCATTAAAGGGAAAAATGTGGGATGAGGCGCCTCTTCAGCAAAAATGGTTTGCTGTTGGAGAGGTTCTGGCACACCTTGACTACCTGGAAGAAGAAAAAAGGGTGTTTAAAAAATTTGAAGAAGGAAACTACATATATTATGCAAATTAAAAAGGTGCCTGAGCACCTTTTTTTAATCTTCTCCGAACAAGTTTCCAATTCCTATGCTTCCAAGAAGGCTTCCTTCATTCTTTGAGCCTGAGCCTCCTGCCTTTCTGCTGGCAGTAAATATTCTGTCTGCCATTCTGCTGAATGGAAGAGACTGCAGCCATACAGTTCCCGGACCTCTCAGTGTTGCAAGAAATAATCCTTCTCCGCCGAACAATGCGCTTTTAACATTGCCTGCAAACTGAACATCATAATCAACTCCCTGAGTGAATGCTACAAGACAACCTGTATCAAGCTTCAGCATTTCACCTGCTGCAAGTTCCTTCTTGATGATTGTTCCTCCGGCATGAAGAAATGCTAATCCGTCGCCTAAAAGCTTTTGCATGATGAAACCTTCGCCCCCGAAAAAGCCTGCTCCTATTTTCTTTTGGAATGCAATTGTAATTTCAATTCCCTTTGCTGAACAAAGATATGCATCCCTCTGGCATATGAGCTGTCCGCCGTATTCCATCAATTCAACAGGTATTATTTTTCCGGGATAAGGTGCAGCAAAAGCTATTGCTTTTTTAACAGGGCTTGTGTTTGTGAATGTTGAAGTAAAAAGGTTTTCACCTGTAAGAACCTTTTTGCCTGCAGTTGCCAGTATTCCCTTAAAACCCTTTCCTTTGTCCTTGCCGCTTCCGTCACCAAAAACAGTGTCCATTTCAATGCTTTGATCCATGTACATCATGGCTCCTGGTTCAGCTACTATTGTTTCACCGTAGTCAAGACCAATTTCTACAAACTGAACGTCGTCTCCGAAAATCTGATAATCAACTTCATGAGCTTTTTGCATAATTCCCTCCTTTATTTTCCCCTTGAAAATTTATTAACAATAAATATATATTCAGCATAGCAAAAAATATATAAATATGCAATAAATTATTGAACTGGAAGAATAAATTATTTCTTGTATTATAATGTTTATGTTAATATAATATAAAGGCATTGAAAATTTATATTCGTAAAAGGATTAATAAATGGAAAAATTTGAAGAAGTAGAAAGAAGTATCATAAAGAAGTACAGAAAGACAATATGGTCTAAATTTATATCAGGAATAAAGGAATACAATTTAATCAAAGACGGCGATAAGATTGCAGTGTGCATATCCGGTGGCAAGGATTCCATGCTTATGGCAAAATGCATGCAGCAGCTTCAAAAATACAGCGAGATAAAGTTTGAAACTGAATACCTTGTAATGGATCCTGGCTATAACCCGGAAAACAGGCAGCGCATAATCGACAATGCACAACTGTTAAACATTCCCATAAGGATTTTTGATACGCAGATATTTAATATAGTTGAAAACATCGAGCAGACACCATGTTATCTATGTGCAAGAATGAGAAGAGGATATCTGTACAGAAATGCAAAGGAACTTGGTTGCAACAAAATAGCCCTGGGTCATCATTTTGACGATGCCATAGAAACAGTCCTCATGAGCATGTTTTATGCAGCGGAAATCAAGACAATGATGCCAAAGCTTCACAGCACAAATTTTGAAGGTATGGAACTTATAAGACCCATGTACAAAATACATGAGGAAGACATTATCAGCTGGAGAAAACACAACGGTCTTCAGTTTATCCAATGCGCGTGCCGATTTACTGAGCATTGCTCCATTGATGATGAAGGAACATCAAAAAGAGCCGAAATGAAAAATCTCATCAAAAAGATGAAGCTCATAAATCCCAATGTTGACACAAATATATTCAGAAGCATACACTCAGTCAATCTTGACACAATAATAGGATACAAAAAAGACGGAGTACAGTACAGCTTCATGGATGATTACGACAATCCAAATGTAAATATGCACGAAGAATAAACGAAGATATTATCTTCGTTTTTATTTTTGCTGATTACTATAATTAACAATTGACAAAATTGTACATATAATAAAAAAATGCAGTAAAGGAGATTATATGTACAATCCGTTTTATGAAGTTATTATGACAAATATGGCATAAATTTAAATCATGACTTTGTCATGATTTTTTTTGTTTTTTTGCCATATTTTTGACACAAAATGTCTGTATAGTAATTTTAAATTATATGGGAGGAGAAATTATGAAAAAAAAGAATATTAGAATAGTGGTGCAGGTGTTTTTCTTTGCATTGATAGGACTCATATCCATCAATAAAACACTTGCTGAATCAGGAGGCGGCGTTACATTTCTATCTGATGCATCTCTTCACGCCCTGTGTCCTTTTGGAGGAGTAGTAACATTGTACAACTTGTTCACTCTTGGAACATTCATCAAAAAAATACACATGTCAGCAGTGATTTTGATGAGCATTATTTTTATTTTAGCAATTCTATTCGGACCTGTGTTCTGCGGCTGGGTTTGTCCTTTGGGAACTATGGAGGAGTGGATTGGAAAGGCAGGAAGAAAGCTGTTTAAGAACAAGTACAACAACTTTGTACCAAAGAAACTGGACAGAATTTTGCGATACTTGAGATATATTGTTCTTATCTGGGTTGTTTATATGACTTCTATTTCAGGGTATCTTTTATTTGACAAAATTGACCCTTACAATGCATTGTTTTCATTCTGGAGCGAAGAAGCAGCACCTTCGGCCATTATAGTGCTTGTTGTAACGTTAACTTTGTCCCTGTTTGTCGAAAGGCCATGGTGCAAGTATGCCTGTCCTTATGGAGCGCTTCTTGGAATATCCAATAAATTCAGAATATTCAAAATCAAAAGAAATGAAAATACGTGCATCTCATGTAAAAAATGCGACCGCTCATGCCCTATGAACATAGAAGTGTCAGCTGTGGAACAGGTTAACAATCTCCAGTGCATAAGCTGTCTTGAGTGCACCTCTGAAAGAAGCTGCCCCGTAGAAAACACTGTGAACATGCAGAACAACTCTTTCGCACCTGTGGGAAAGGAGAATGAAAATGAAAATTAATATGAAGAATATGGGAATAATAATTATTGTTGTAATATTTACAGGAATATCAGCAACAATTGCAGCAGGAGTATGGACTACTGAATCGGACAAAATTCCGGCTACATACAAGGCAGGAGAATTTGAAGGTGAATACAATCCTGAAGACATAAGAGGTTCCTACACATTCAAGGAAGTATCTGATTTGTTTGAAATTGATCAGGATGTGCTTTACAAAGCATTTGGTCTTGAAAATCTTAACAACGAGGAATTTAAGTCAAAGGACCTGGAAGGACTGTATGCTGAAGCAGAAAATGAAATAGGAAACGGTTCGGTGCAGGTATTTGTAGCATTGTACAAAAATCTCCCCATTGTTTTAGAAGACACATACCTGCCAGAACAGGCAGTTGAAATAATAATGGAAAACAACAAGAATCTCACTGAGGAGCAGATTTTATATCTTAAACAGCACACTGTAATCCTTCCTGAAATGAGTGGAAATACTTTAAATGAAGAAGACATGGAGCAGGCAGAAGAAATAAAAGATGAAACAAACGAGGAAGAAAATTTTGTAAAAGGCACAACTACATTCAAACAGGTTTTGGATGCAGGAATCACAAAACAGCAAATTGAAGAAATAATTGGAAGGGAAATGCCTTCTTCTAATATGGCAATTAAGGATTTTTGCCTGGAGGAAGGGTTGTCATTTTCTGAAGTTAAGACAAAATTAAATGATTTAATAAAATAAGATGCGCCGCATAAAATGCGGCTTTTTTCATGAATCCATAAAAGAATATTGAACAAAATATAATTTGATGATATATTTATTACAGCATGATTATTAGGAGATTTTATGAGAAGATTATTTAAGGAATATACAAAAGACAATGAAATAAATAATGAAGATGCCTTAGACTGGCTCTACATAGGTGATGAGCAAAATTTCAAGAAACAGGTAACAATACGAGACTATTACCGCATAATTCTTGTAGAAAATGCAGGGGAATTATCAGTTGATGATTTAAACAACATGCTCAATGAACTTAAGAATAGGGATGGAATTCTTGATTATGTTGACTCTTATGATGAACTGGCAGAAATAATAAACGCTGAATATAGCCTTGAGCTTGAATTTTATGCAAGTTCTTATTATGAAGACCTGGACCACTTCAAACATGGAAACATTGTTTATGACATGGAAAAAGACTGCTTTGACCTTGCAGAAAATTGGGATGAAATAGTGACTACATATTTGTACAAGGAAGAACATGGATACATTGCTGCCATTCAGGCTGAAATAATAGATGAAAATACTGAAAGCTTTTTTGCAGAAGTACACATCACAGAACTTGATGAAACAGAGGAGTTTGAAGATGAAGAAGACAGTGACAAGGAATTTATAGTTCTTGAAAAAAAGGTTATTGAAACCACAACCGTGAAAAAAATAATGGAAAATAAGTATCTTATAGTTGTATCATCAAAACTTCCAGGACATCTTGACATGGCCGCAACAGCCAGTGAAAAAGAAATGATAGAATATTTGGAAAAAGAATGCATAATTAATATAGAAGGGTACATGGAAAAATTCAATACATTGGAAAAATAATCCTGCAAATGCAGGATTTTTTCAGTTAAATTCCCACTGCAGACATTGCTGTGTTATAATCATAGTTGGTATGGTAATTAAGAAATTTGTAAGATTAGTGCCCGGCTAATTGTAAGTTTAATGAGCTAGAATACAGTAAAGGCTAAGAAAGGAGGATTTCTATGGATAATGCAAGAATACTTGTGGTTGATGATGACAGGGAAATTGCCAGAGCAATTGAGAAAAATCTGAAAATAGAAGGTTATGAAGTGGTCAAGGCATATAATGGACTTGAGGCGCTTGATGCTTTAGTGAACTCAAACATTCAGCTTATTTTGCTTGATGTAATGATGCCTAAGCTTGATGGGCTTTCAACCACAATGAAAATAAGAGAGAGCAAAAATATTCCAATTATAATCATATCTGCAAAATCAGATGACAGCGATAAAATACTGGGGCTTTCCATGGGTGCGGATGATTATATAACAAAACCATTCAATCCAGCGGAACTTGTTGCAAGAGTCAAAAGCCAGCTAAGAAGATATATGCACCTTGGATATATGGATGATGTGCGAAGTTCAAAAACCCAGGTTGGAGGATTGTGTCTTGATACTGATGCAAAGCAGCTTGAAGTTGATGGTGAGACAGTGAGGCTTACAGCAACTGAGTACAAAATACTTGAACTTCTCATGACCAACGCAGGAATGGTTTTTTCTTCAGAAAAAATATATGAGCGTGTGTGGAACGAGCCGGCATATTCTGTTGAAAACACGGTTATGGTACATATAAGGCGCATACGTGAAAAAATAGAAATCAATCCGAAGGAGCCTAACTATTTAAAGGTGGTGTGGGGCATTGGATATAAAATTGAAAAACATTAGCAGAAAAAAATCAACAAAGACAGCAGTATTTATTTTGACGGTTATATTGATAGTTTTAACCGTAGTGCAATTTCAGTTCGTTTCATACAACGACATAATTCCTGAATCGCTGATTATCAGGGAATACAGCCAAAGCGAATATTTCCTTACCCAAGAGGTGAGAAATGCCTGGTATGAAATAAATTCTGTGATGGAAAACAGAGGCGAAGTTCCAAAATCAGCACATTATTACTATTTCATATCAGACGGAGAAAAAACATATTCAAATGTTGAAGGAAAAGATAAAAATTTCTTTAAGCAATTTGATAAGGCGTTTTATTCTTATGAAATGGGCACATGGACAATAGGAGAAAACACTAATCCTGGAGGCATAACAAAATTCTACGTCAGTGATGGATACACTATATACATCTCTTATCCTGACGAATTTATTAATGAAAAACAGCAGGAATGGGAAGAAAGCAGGAATATATTAGTACCATTTGCTGTGAGAGTCGGAGTTGTAGCAGTACTTATTTTAACTTCAATTTATTTTTTTGATGGTTCAAACAGGTAAAAATCAGTTGGATGACGAAATACATTTAACAAAAATAGACAGCATATTCTCAGATGTTTTATTTTCGTTTTTTATACCTCTGGCAGCCTTTTGGATTATCGGCATATCAAACTTATACTATTCGGGCATGAGCCATGTGAGACAAATGTATTCTGCTGTATGGATTGGTATAATTACAGCATTTATTTCAGTAATGTGCGGTATAATCTTATTATCGCTTACAAGAAAAGCAAAGTCCGGAAGGCTTTTTAAGCACACAGTGGTGTACTTGGTGCTTTACAAAATTTATGATTTTTTTAAAAGTTTGTATGACGGGAGAATGTTTGAAAGGTATCCACTTACAAAGTCACTGTTTTACAGGCAGCTGGTTTTCATTACCTCAAGCGCATTTCTTGTTTTCCTTACATTTTTGTTTTTCCTTTTATATGTTCCGTTGTTTTTGATTCCTCCTGTTGTGGAGATTGTCATAATTTACTGGTACATCAAAGGCAACAACAAAACATTTGAAGACATAGACAAAGGATTCAATGAAAGTCTGGGGGAGCAGATGAAAGCTGAGAGGATGAAAATTGCTCTGGTTACAAATGTGTCTCATGATTTGAAAACTCCTCTTACTTCAATTATAAGCTATGTGGATCTTTTGTCCAAGGAGGAAGACTTATCGGAAACAGTGCGTGATTATGTCAATGTTTTGTCTGAAAAATCAAACAGGCTTAAAAACATAGTTTCTGATTTGTTTGACCTTGCCAAAAGCACCAGCGGTGATATTCCGTTGGAGCTGGAAAGCCTTGACATAAAAAAGCTCATTGAACAGACTTTGGCCGACATGGAGGACGAAATAGAAAAATCAAATCTCCAGATAAAAACAAAGCTTCCTGAAAATTCTCTTAACATTTATTCTGACGGCAAGAAGCTGTATCGTGTGTTTCAAAATGTAATAGATAATGCTCTTAAATATGCCTTACCAGGCACCAGAGTGTATGTGGAGCTTGAAGAAATTGACGGAAAAGCAGTTGCCAAAATTAAAAATACTGCAGGCTATGAAATGGATTTTACTGCTGAAGAAATTCTTCAAAGGTTCAGCCGAGGAGATAAATCAAGGACAACAGAAGGAAGCGGCCTTGGACTTTCCATAGCAGAAAGCTTCACAAATGTTTGCGGCGGAAAATTTAAGGTCGAAATAGACGGAGATCTGTTCAAGGTTCAAATAAGTTTCAACCTGGACAAATAATTACATCAATGAAAATGCCTTCAATAGTAATGAAGGCATTTTTCTGTATGTTTGAGATTTCCAGGTGGAACCACTTTAGGATCTACTTATTCAAATATTATCATTTTTTTTTAATTTAAAGAAAACTCATATTCATAAAGTTATGGTGAGATTGATACCATTCCAACATAAATTTAAATGTAAAATCTACGTAAAATAATTACAAAAAATATTTAATTTTTACAGTGACAATGTTTTCATGTAATTATATAATTATTATGGGATATTTAATGAAAAAGTTAATAAACAGCATGTGAAGGGTGGTGGAATATGACTGGTTTCAATGACTTTAACAAGATGTTGGACTTATTTAGCGATGGAATAATAATTACTGATAGCAAAAGTAATTTTATTGTTAACCGGCAATTTAAGAAATTATTCAACCTTGAAAGCGAAGGACCGGATGATGTAAAAAATATTTTAAAAATGTATGGTTTGTCGGGGGTACTTAAAACAGAGGATGTTTCTGTTAAGGAAATTGCTGTAGGGTTGAAAAAAATATCTGTAGAATCTTTCAACCAATGCAATGGTGATGAAAGATATATGTTGACTGTTTTAAAGGAAATCATGGACAATGATGTGGACAGGACTGAAATTGAGGAACTAAGGCAAAGCCTCGGCGTAATGAAAGACATTCTTGACAATGCCTATCAAGGTATTGTGCTTGTCAATGAGGATGCCAAGATTATAAAATGGAACTATGAAAAGCTTTTTGGAATAAAGGAAGAAGATGTTCTCGGCAAATCAGTGGAGGATGTTATTGAAAATACAAGGCTTCACATGGTTGTCAAAACAGGAAATAAAGAATTGTACGACATACAAAGAATTCAGGGCCATGATATGATTGCCAGCAGAACTCCAATCATAAAGGACGGTCATATAATAGGAGCAGTTGGAACCGTGCTGTTCAAAGATGTTAAGGAAGTTAAAGATCTGGCAAGAAAAATCAAGGTTCTGGAAAACACTGTAAACATATACAAAAGTGAAATTGGAAAAATGTATTGTGCCAACTACACGTTTGACCATATAATAGGGCAGAGTCCCAAAATGCTAAAAATCAAGGAAATAGCCATAAAGGCTGCCAACTCTTCTTCGACAATTCTCATTGAAGGTGAAAGCGGAACTGGCAAGGAATATTTTGCCCATGCAATACATGATGCAAGCTTCAGAAGAAAAGCACCATTTGTGCGCATTAACTGTGCTGCAATTCCTCACGAACTATTGGAATCTGAATTGTTCGGTTATGAAGAAGGCTCCTTTACCGGAGCAAAGAAGGAAGGTAAAATTGGGAAGTTTGAACTGGCCAACGGCGGAACAGTCCTTTTGGATGAAATAAGCTCCATGCCATTCAACATGCAGGCAAAATTGCTGAGGGTTCTTGAAGAAAGGGAATTTGAGAGAATTGGCGGTCATACAGCAATAAGGCTGGACATTAAGGTCATAGCGTGCACAAATGAAAAACTAAATCAACTTGTTGAAAAGGGGCTTTTCAGGCACGACTTATATTTCAGACTAAATGTTGTGGAAATTGAAATACCTCCCCTTAAAGAAAGGCTGGAAGACCTTGAGCTTTTATGCGAAGACATATTAAACAGACAACTTCAGTCTGTTGGACTTGAGCCAAAAAAATTAACAGAAAAATCGTTGCTTGCATTAAAACTATACAACTGGCCAGGAAACGTGAGAGAGCTTAGAAATGTTCTGGAAAGGGCAGCAAACATGTCAACAAATGTTTATATTGATTTAAACAATCTGCCGGACCACATAAGCAGTATGATTATGAGTGAGGAAGAAGTTACTGACAAGAAGCAGCTTAAAGACAAGGTTGCAGAAATGGAAATAGACACAATTGTCAATGCCATAAAGATGTCAAACGGCAGCAGGACAGAAGCTGCCAAAAAGCTTGGTATACACCGTACGGCTTTGTACAAAAAATTATCATCCTATGGAATTGACATTAAAGGAATAGTGTAGAACAATTTCTACACTGAAAATATTCGTAGAATTTTTTCTACAGTGAAGTTTTGTTCTGATAAAAGAATAATTTGCTGATTATATTGAAATGGAAAATTATATGTAGACATGTGTCTACATTTTTTTTTTGCTCTCATTTTTAATTTAAATGACCATGATGAAAAACGTTTGAATTTCAACAGATAAATTATTTATTAAAATACAACTCATTTGGCACAATGTTTGCTTTAACAATAGCAGGTAAATTAAATTTAAATATGAACAAAAAGGAGGAAAACATGAAAGAGGTTGTAATTGTAAGTGCAGTGAGAACAGCCATTGGAAGTTTCGGAGGATGCTTCAAAGATGTTCCTGCTGTAAAGCTTGGAGCTGCTGTTGCAAAAGAAGCACTTGGTCGGGTAAACGTTAAACCAGAAATGGTAGACGAAGTAATTTTTGGAAATGTTCTTCAGGCAGGTATTGGACAAAACCTAGCAAGACAAGTTTCCGTGGCGGCAGGCATTCCTTTTGAGGTGCCTTCAATGACAATTAACAAAGTTTGCGGTTCCGGTCTAAAGACTGTTGAACTGGCAGCTCAGGCCATAATGCTTGGTGAAGCGGATATAGTTCTGGCAGGCGGAGCAGAAAACATGAGCATGGCTCCTTACATACTTCCTAAGGCAAGATGGGGATACAGAATGGGGGATGGTTCTGTTGTGGACACAATGGTAAGTGACGGATTAACTGACATTTTCAATAACTATCACATGGGAATAACCGCAGAAAATATAGCAGAACAATGGAACATTACAAGAAAAGACCAGGATGAATTTTCACTTAGAAGCCAGAACAGAGCAGAAAAGGCAATAAAAGAAGGCAGATTCAAGGATGAAATTGTTCCTGTTGAAATTCCTCAAAGAAAAGGTGACCCGATTGTAATAGATACTGATGAATTTCCAAGGTTTGGTGCTACTATAGAAAGTTTTGAAAAATTAAAACCAGCGTTTAAGAAGGATGGCACTGTTACTGCAGGTTCATCTTCAGGCATAAATGACGGAGCTGCTGCAGTCCTTCTCATGTCTAAGGAAAAGGCTGAAGAGCTGGGCATAAAAATTATGGCAACAATTGTTTCCTACGCATCCGCAGGTGTTGATCCAAAAATAATGGGATACGGTCCGGTGCCTGCATCAAGAAAGGCATTAGCAAGGGCAAACATGAACATTGAAGATATTGACCTTGTGGAAGCAAATGAAGCTTTTGCAGCTCAGTCACTGGCAGTTGTAAGAGACCTTCCGCTTGACCCTGAAAAAACAAATGTCAACGGAGGAGCTATTGCCCTGGGACACCCAATTGGATGCTCTGGAACAAGAATTCTTGTTTCACTGATTCATGAAATGATTAAAAGAGATGTAAACACTGGCCTTGCAACACTTTGCATCGGCGGAGGGCAGGGAACTGCATTAATAATAAAAAGATAGGAGGAAAAAATTTGAACAAGCTGATTTCTGTAGAAGAAGCTGTGAACATGATTCAAGACGGAATGACAATAATGGTCGGCGGATTTCTTGGATGCAGAAACCCATATGTATTGGTTGATGCACTGGTTGCCAAGGGAGTAAAAGATATTACGCTCATAGCAAACGACACGTCATTTCCTGAAGTAGGAATAGGAAAACTCATTGTAAACAAGCAGGTTAAAAAATTGATTGCCTCTCACATAGGGACAAACAAGGAAACAGGCAATCAGATGAATTCCGGAGAACTTGAAGTAGAACTTGTTCCTCAGGGAACGCTGGCTGAAAGAATAAGGGCTGCAGGAGCAGGACTGGGTGGAATATTAACGCCTACAGGACTTGGAACTGTTGTGGCAGAAGGAAAGGACATAATCACAGTTGATGGCAGGGAATTTTTGCTGGAAAAACCTCTTAAGGCTGATATAGCATTGATTGTTGGAGCAAAGGTTGATAAAAAGGGCAATGTGAGATACAAGAAGGCAACAAGAAACTTTAATCCATTAATGGCCACAGCAGCTAACATAGTGATTGTTGAAGCAGATGAAATTGTTGAGGTTGGTGAAATTGATCCTGATGACGTAATGACTCCGGGAATTTTCGTAAATTACATAGTGGGAGGTAATGCGTGATGGATGAAAAAGAATATATAGCAAGAAGAGTTGCAAAGGAACTCCATGACGGAGATGTGGTTAATCTTGGAATAGGTCTTCCTACAATGGTGGCAAACTTCATTCCTGAAGACATTGAAATTACACTTCAGTCAGAAAATGGATTTCTCGGAATGGGACCAGCTCCTGAAAAGGGAGATGAAGATCCGTACCTGGTTAATGCGGGTGGCATACACGTTACAATCAATCCCGGCGGAGTGTTTTTTGACAGTGCGGAATCATTCCTCATAATAAGAGGCGGGCATGTAAATGCAACAGTTCTTGGAGCCCTTGAAGTTGATGAAAAAGGAAACCTGGCAAACTGGATGGTTCCGGGCAAAATGGTTCCGGGCATGGGCGGAGCAATGGACCTGGTAACTGGAGCAAAAAAAGTCATTGTTGCTATGAATCACACAGCAAAAGGGAATCACAAAATTTTGAAACAATGCACGCTTCCTTTGACTGCTGTTAATGCTGTTGACCTGATTATAACTGAAATGGGAGTTATGGAAGTTACAGACAAGGGAATTGTTCTGAAGGAAATTAATCGTGAATTCACTGTGGAACAGGTTCAGGCTGCAACAGGTGCTACACTTATAATATCAGAAGACCTAAAACCAATTGAAATGTAATTATGGAGGGAAAAATGTTAGAAAATAAAGTTTGTATAGTTACAGGAGCTGCCAGTGGCATAGGACTTGCCATAGCTGAAACATTTGCAAAGGATGGAGCCAAAGTCATAATGGCTGACATCAATGAAGAAAAACTTAAGGAAGAAGCCGAAAGAATTGGCGGAGATTATTTCAAGACTGATTTAAGCAAAAGAGAAGACTGCAAGGGACTGGTTGATTTTACTGTTGAAAAATATTCAAAAGTTGATGTTCTTGTTAATGTGGCAGGCATTCAGACTGTATGCCCCATAGAAGAATTTCCGGAAGACAAATGGGATTTCATGATGGATTTGATGCTTACAGCTCCATTTTTGCTTACAAAATATGTATGGCCCACTATGAAGCTTCAGGGATGGGGAAGAATATTAAATCTTAATTCAATTCACGGATTGGTTGCTTCAGAATTCAAGGTAGCTTATGTTTCGGCAAAACATGGTCTTGGAGGACTCACAAAGGTAGCAGCATTGGAAGGAGCGAAATACGGCATAACTGTAAATTCAATTTGTCCTTCTTATGTAAGAACTCCGTTAGTTGACAAACAAATTGCAGATCAGGCAAAGACTCACGGAATTCCTGAAGAAAAAGTGATTTCTGACATAATGCTTCAGAAGGCTGCAGTTAAAAAACTTCTTGAACCAAATGACGTAGGTGAAGTGGCAAAATTCCTGTGTTCAGATACAGGTTCTTACATCACCGGAACAATGTTCACAATAGATTGCGGGTGGACCTGCGCTTAAACCAAAGGAGTGCAGCAGTCTAGCTGCACTCCTAAAAAATAAAAAGGAGGATAATATATGTTTGGTATCATTTTAGGATTAGTACTATTGATGTTTTTAGCTTACAGAGGTTATTCAATATTGTGGGTTGCTCCCGTATGTGCTCTTGTTGTTGGACTTACAGGAGGGCTGGATCTTTTGGGAATGTACAAAGATACATACATGACAGGTCTTGCAGGATACGTTAAATCCTGGTTCCCTGTATTCATGCTTGGAGCAATTTTCGGACACTTGATGGATTATACAGGTGCGGCTAAATCCATAGCTCACTGGCTCACTAAGACTCTTGGACCTAAAAGAGCAATTGTAGGCGTCGTTGTAGGGTGCGGAGTACTTACATATGGAGGAATAAGCTTGTTTGTTGTTGTATTTGCTATGTATCCTCTTGCTCTTGAACTTTTCAGGGAAGCAAACATAACAAGAAAACTCATTCCCGGCGCAATAGCACTTGGATCATTTACATTCACAATGACAGCAATCCCAGGAACTCCTCAGATTCAAAACATAATTCCTACAAATTATTACGGAACAACTCCAACAGCAGCTCCAATAATGGGTATTGTGGCAGCAGCTCTCATGTTCATACTTGGAGTTATGTGGCTGCAGTACAGAGAAAGAAAGTTCACGGCTGCAGGAGAAGTGTTTACTGAACCTAAAAACAAGGAAGCTGTGGAAGTGGATTACAACAGCCTGCCAAATCCATTTTTATCATTCCTTCCATTGATTACAGTTATAGTTACAATGAACTTTTTTGACTGGGACATTATTCTTGCATTGTTAAGCGGAATAGTATTGTCCATGTTAATAAGCTTCAACAAATACCAGGGCTTTACAAAATCCATCAGCAACGGTGCAGTTGGCTCAATAACAGCTATATTAAATACAGCTGCAGCAGTTGGCTTCGGTACAGTTGTAAAAGCAGTTCCTGGATTTGCAACATTGACAGGAATACTCCTCAATGTTCCGGGAACTCCTCTTATTTCAGAAGCAATTGCAGTAAACCTTTTGGCAGGAGCTACAGGTTCAGCTTCAGGCGGTATGAGTATAGCTTTGGAAGCACTTGGAGAAAAGTACCTGGCCATAGCCATGGAAACAGGCATAAGCCCTGCAGCATTCCACAGAGTTGCATCCTTGGCATCAGGCGGTCTTGACACACTTCCTCACAACGGAGCAGTGCTCACATTGCTTGCAGTAACTGGAATGACTCATAAAGATTCATATATTGACATATGCATGACCAGTCTGATTCTTCCTGTAGTATCATCCATCCCGGCTATACTTCTGGGAAGTCTTGGAATTTACTAAAAACTGTTAGGAGGGATAATTTGAAACTTGAAGACATAAAAAAAATCGGAGTTGCCGGCGGCGGAACAATGGGCTCAGGAATAGCACAGATATTTGCACAAAACGGCTATGAGGTTGTGGTTACAGACATAGCTGAAAAATATCTGGACAACACAAAAAGAATAATATTGTTGAATCAAAAAACATTGATTGATGAAGGGCTTTTAACTGAAGAAGAAGCACAGACATCTTTAAAGAACATCAGTTATTCCACTGATAAAAACGTGTTTTCTGATGCTGACATGATAGTAGAGGCAATTATAGAAAAAATGGACATCAAGCAGGATTATTGGAAAGAAGTTGAATCAATTGCAAGACATGACTGTATTTTTGCAACCAACACTTCAGGCTTAAGCATTAACGGAATTTGCCAGAAGGTTTCTAACAAAGGAAGATTTATAGGCATGCACTGGTGGAATCCTCCTCATATAATTCCATTGATTGAGCTTGTAAAGGCTGATGAAACAACAGAAGAAACAGTGAACTTATTAAAAGAACTTGTTTCGAAAATTGGAAAAGAGTCTGTGGTTGTTTTAAAGGATGTAAATGGCTTTATAGGAAACAGAATTCAGTTTGCAGTTTACAGAGAAGCATTAAAAATAGTTGAAGATGGCATTGCAACAGTTGAAGATGTGGATAAGGCTATGAAGTATGGACCGGGGTTCAGATATCCGGTGCTTGGACCTTTTGAAACAGCAGATCTTGGAGGGTTGGATACTTTCTATTACATTTCAAGTTATTTGTTCAATGAATTAAGTGATGAAAAAAGGCCGACAAAGCTGCAGCAAAATCTAATGGACAATCAGATGCTGGGTGTTAAATCCGGCAGAGGGTGGTACGATTATTCTGACGGAAAAGGCGAAGAAGCAATGTCTAGAAGAGACAAAAACTTTTACAAGATGCTTAAACATATTCACAAGGAAAAACAAAATTAAGGCTATGTTAATATGCGTTCATAGAGTGACAGCTCATGATACGCAGTAAAAAGAGATTTTGGGGAAGCGGCTCATGTCATGGGCCGCTTCCAGCTCGTTATGCTAGTTTTTGCTTTCACTTTTTTCAGTGCTGGTATTATTGCTCTTTTTCTTAAATATAAATTGGTCTAACATTATGCCCAGTCCAATACCAATAGCTACAAGGAAAAAAGTTGCAGGACCTTGAATTTCTGAGCTTATAAACGGAGCTCCAAAAAAAGCTGTTAATCCCAGAAGCACAGGCAGTATTGCTTTTTTAATCATTTCAGTCACCTCCTTCCGTTAAGATATTTCTTATTGTGGGATAGACAAAAAAATAGACAGCCAAAAGTTAATGGTTATCCATATGAGGGCAGTCAATATTAAGCAATAAAATAAGATAACCACAAATGGCTATCCACCCTGATAGTCTAATCTCATATAAGAACATCATATCCAAAAGGACTTAGATGGCTTACTCCGCACATGCGGTTTTCACCGTATGGCTTTGACCGAACAATATTGAAATTGTTGTTACCATAAGTATACTATTGAAAAATCAAAATGTCAATCGTTTTCTCGGCAAATGTCCCATTCAGTATTTGTTGTCTACAAAATATGTTCAATTTATACAAAAAACCTTCCTGAGAAATTGCTCAAGAAGGTTTTATTCTATACGTTAAATCTGAACAACACTATGTCGCCGTCTTCCATGACATATTCCTTGCCTTCAAGACGCATAAGTCCTTTTTCTTTTGCAGCAAGCATAGATCCGCATTCTACAACATCCTTGTACGATGTTACTTCAGCACGAATAAATCCTCTTTCAATGTCTGAGTGGATTTTTCCGGCTGCCTGTGGAGCTTTAGTTCCCTTAATAATTGTCCATGCCTTTGATTCCATTGGTCCGGTTGTAAAAAAGCTTATGAGTCCCAAAAGGTGGTAGCTTGTTCTTATAAGCTTGTCGAGGCCTGATTCGTTAAGCCCCATTTCCTGAAGAAATTCTTTCTTTTCTTCATCGTCAAGCACTGAAATTTCTTCTTCTATTTTTCCGCAAACTGTAATTACCTCTGAATTGTCCTGTGCTGCATGTTTTTTAACTTCGTCCACATACGCGTTGCCTGTTGGATCATCTAAATATTTTTCGTCCACATTTGCTGCATAAAGAACCGGTTTTGCAGTGATGAGGTTAAATGTCTTAAGAAGTTTTTCTTCTTCATCAGTGTATTCCAAAAATCTTGCCTGCTGTTCATTTTCAAGCGCCTGTACAATTCTTTGAACCAGTTCATATTCAGGAATCAACGACTTGTCATTTTTAACTACCTTTGAGAGTCTTTCAAGTCTTTTGCTCATTACTTCAAGATCTGCAAGAACAAGCTCAAGTTCAATTATTTCTATGTCTCGTTTTGGATCAACAGATGATTCCACATGAATTACATTTTCATCATCAAAGCATCTTACAACGTGTACAACTGCTTCAACTTCTCTTATGTGAGAAAGAAACTTGTTTCCAAGACCTTCTCCCTTGCTTGCTCCTTTTACCAAACCGGCAATGTCAAAAAATTCTATAACTGCAGGAATTGTTTTTCCCGAGTTGCTCATTTTTGTTAAAAATTCCAATCTTTTATCGGGAACTTCCACAACACCTATATTCGGTTCAATTGTACAAAACGGATAATTTGCAGATTCTGCTCCTGCTGAAGTGATTGCATTGAACAATGTACTTTTTCCTACATTTGGAAGTCCTACTATACCTAATTTCATATTATCGTCCTTTCATTTCCATACATTATATATTAAATAATATGTCAAATTATTATATATCATAAGAAATCAAACTTCAACACATTTCTGTTTTAAGGTCCGTTAATAATATTACAGTAGCAATGATAATTTTGCTTTTTATATATTTTTGCAATTTGAAAGAATATATTGTATTTCATTGAATATTATGAAATATACAAGATAAATTATAGGGGGAAGAAGTTAATGAATGATAAACAGATGCAGTCAAATTATATAAGGATTGTCGGCAAAATAAACAGCAATTTGGAATTCAGCCATGAAGTGTTTGGAGAAAAGTTTTACGAATTTTATCTGGAGGTACCAAGGTTAAGCGACACAAAGGATTTGCTGCCTGTTATAATATCTGAGAGAATCATCAATGATATTAATATGGATATTGGCAATTATATAGTAATAGATGGTCAGTTCAGATCCTATAATCGTTATGAAGACACAAGCAACAAGCTTTTACTGAGAGTATTTGTAAGAGACATATTTGTTCCGGATGAAATTGAGCTTGAAGAAATGAAGAAACATCCAAATGAAGTATTCTTAAATGGATTTTTGTGCAAGGAAACTAAATTCAGAACCACCCCTTTCGGAAGGGAAATAACAGACATGCTCATAGCTGTAAACCGTTCCTACAATAAATCTGACTACATTCCTTGCATAGCCTGGGGGAGAAATGCAAGGTACTGCGAAAAATTAGAAGTTGGAGACCATGTGAAGCTCTGGGGAAGAATTCAAAGCAGAAAGTATCAGAAAAAAAGCGACAGTGAATCTTATGAAACAAAGACAGCATATGAGGTGTCTGTTACAAAGCTGGAACACATTAAGACTGAAAATAACAGAAAAAGAGAAGATGAACCTTTCGAGCTGGAATAAAGAGCCGAAAGGTTTCTTTTTTTATGCCCTGACCCCATTTGGACAAAATTGTATTGAAGCTGCCATATTTTAAGAGAAAATCTTAATGTTTATGATTGCTCTATGATAAAAATATTTTTAATTTCAATTATAATGTGATACAATATTACAAACATTAGAAAAGGAATAAAGATATGATATTAGTTTTAGCAGAAAAACCTTCCGTAGGGAAGGATATAGGAAAAGTTCTCAACTGCAGCAAGTCCGGAAACGGATTTGTTGAAGGAAACAAATATATTGTAACATGGGCACTGGGACATCTGGTTACTCTGGCTGATCCTGAAAGCTACAATCAAAAATACACCCGCTGGGAAATGGAAGACCTTCCAATAATTCCAAAGGAAATGAAAACTGAAGTAATCAAAAAAACAAGAGCCCAATATATGACTGTAAAAAACCTTCTTTTAAGAAAAGATGTGACTGAAATTGTAATTGCAACAGATGCAGGAAGAGAAGGGGAGCTTGTTGCAAGGTGGATAATAAACAAGGCAGAGTAAAAAAACCCATGAAAAGGCTTTGGATTTCTTCTGTTACTGACAAGGCAATCCTTGAGGGATTCAGCAAATTAAAAGATGCTTCTTATTATGAAAATCTTTACTCTTCAGCAGTGGCAAGGTCTGAGGCTGACTGGATTGTAGGAATAAACGCTACAAGAGCACTAACTTCAAAGCACAATGCCCAGCTTTCGTGCGGCAGGGTTCAAACACCAACCATAGCAATGATTGCAGCGCTGGAAGATGAAATTAGAAACTTCAAGCCTGATTATTTTTATGGAATTGAAGCATTAGCCAAAGGTGTAAAATTCATATGGCATGATAAAAATAATGATACAAGGTCCTTTAACAGAGAAAAAATTGAGAACACAATAAGCACTTTAAAATCAAAAAGTCTATTGGTTACAAATGTTTCAAGAAATAAATCTTTTACCGTTGCGCCTGCTCTTTATGATCTTACAGAGCTTCAAAGAGATGCAAACAACATTTATGGTTATTCTGCAAAAGAAACATTGTCTGCAATGCAAATCTTGTATGAGCGCCACAAAGTTTTGACGTATCCAAGGACTGATTCAAGATATATTTCAGATGACATTGTGGAAACATTGAAAGACAGGGTAAAGGCCTGCAGTGTGGGACCCTATGCAAAAATAGGCTTTAAAATAAGCTCACAGCCCATAAAGGGGAACAAAAGTTTTGTTAACAACTCAAAGGTTTCTGATCACCACGCCATAATACCAACTGAACAAACCGTATTTTTAGGAAATTTATCAGATAAGGAAAGAAAAATTTACGACCTTGTTGTGAAAAGATTTCTGGCTGTATTGTCAAAACCTTTTGAATTTGAAAAAATAGTTGTGTCAGGTAAAATAGGTTCAGAAGAATTTTCAGCCAAGGGAAGAGTTACATTGTCCATGGGCTGGAAGGAAGTTTACGGCAATTATGAAGACGAAGAAATACTTGATGACATGGGAAGTGATGCATTAAGTGAATTCATTAATGGTAAGGAATTAAACGTATCAAAGATTTCCATGACCACAGGTGAAACGAAGCCTCCTGCAAGATTTACGGAAGCAAGTCTACTGTCTGCCATGGAAAATCCTGTGAAGTTCATGAAAAACGCCGACAAGGATCTTAAAAAAACCATCGGTGAAACCGGAGGACTTGGAACAGTTGCAACAAGAGCAGACATTATTGACAAGCTGTTTAACAGTTTTGTTATTGAAAAAAAAGATAAATTCATATACACCACATCAAAGGGAAGACAGCTTCTTGAATTGTCTCCTGCAGATTTGAAATCTCCTGTATTAACGGCAAAGTGGGAACAAAGATTAAATGAAATTGCTCAGGGACAGCTTAAAAAAGATAATTTTCTTAACGACATGAAGGAATACACACGCATTATAATTAAGGAAATCAAAACAAGCGATAAAAAGTATGTACATGACAATGAAACAAAATCAAAGTGTCCTGACTGCGGCAGCTACCTTCTTGAAGTTAACGGTAAAAAAGGCACAATGCTTGTATGTCAGAACAGGGAATGTGGCTACAAAAAAGGTATTGCACAGACAACAAACGCAAGATGTCCAAACTGTCATAAGAAACTAGAATTAAGAGGTGAAGGGGAAGGCAAGATTTTTGTATGCAAATGCGGATACAGAGAAAAACTGTCAGCCTGGAACAAGAGAAAGGAAACTGAAACAACGGCCATATCAAAAAAAGAAGCTTCAAAATTTTTGTCAAGACAGGATAACAAGAAGGAAGAAAATATCAACACTGCATTAGCTGATGCCTTAGCTAAATTAAAGCTTTAGAATATAAAATTTAAGGAGATACCATGGAATATGTAGTTTTTTTTATGATATTGTTTTTATCGGCAATATTTTTAAAATCAAAAAAGCAAATTGATCAGATAAATAAATTAAACAATCTGCTGTTTATAAAAAAAGACCCGGGAAGCTATGTTAAGGCCCTTGACAGAATATTGGAAAGAAAACAAAGCCCTAAAAACATAATTATCAATGTACTGCAGAAAACAACAGGTTTGTTCTATATGGGTAAATTTGATGAAGTTATAAATATTCTTACAAATGATTTGAAAAATGTGCCTAAAAACTGGGAACCCATTTACAATCAGAATTTGATTTTAAGTTTATATTTTAAGGGTGAAAATCAGAAAGCCCATGAAAATATGAAAAAAGCTAAATCAATGTTTGAAGAGTTTAAAAATAATAATTATTACACTGAAATGATTGAAATTGTATATGCTGTTTCTGATTATTTCAACGGTAAGAAGAACAAAAACTATTTTTCGGAGCTTTGTAAAAATGGAGCAAATGACTATAGAAAAGCCATGGGACATTATTTTCTGGGCCTCATATTCAAATCAGAGAACAACAAGGGTGAATCAGTTGCACAGTTTAATTTAGCAGCTGAATTAGGCAATGGTAGCTTCTTAGAAGAGCTTTCAAGAAAAAATAGTTAATAAGGAGAAAAAAATGTATTTTCCACTGATCATAATTGTTATAATTTTGTATTTTGCATATAAAAGGCATGTGTTGTACAAACAGGCAGAATTTTTTAACAAGCTTCTTTATATTGACAAGAATCCTGAAAGATATGTTGATGAAACTGATGAATTGCTTTTGAAAATGCAATCAGAAAGAGAAAGAAACATAAATCTCATACAAAAGTCAACAGGATTGTTTTACTCCGGGATGTTTGATGAGGCAATAAATATTCTTGAACAAAAAGTTGAAAAAATTCCTTCAAACTGGCAAGCATTATATTATCACAACCTTATATTAAGCTTGTTTTTCTCAGGCAGAACAGATAGAGCCAATGATGTTTTGAATGAAGCAAAGGAAGCAATTGACATTTATCTAAAGAAAAATGTCAATAAGACTTCGGTTGAATTTATATATGCTGTGTATGATTTCTTTAACGGCAGAGGCAAGGATAGAGATGAATATTTCGTCAATATAACCAAAAGCAAAGCAAATGATTACAGAATTGCTCTGAGCCATTACTTTTTAAGCAAAATCTACGAAGAAGAACAAAGAATTGATGAAAGTGAAGAATATATGGATAAGGCTAGAATTTTCGGACAAGGAAGCTTTATTGAGCATTTATAGAGGTGAAAAATGAAAATTATAGAAAAAGACAACATGCTTATCATTGAAGATATAAAGGATTTCAATACAACACATATTTTTGACTGCGGACAGTGCTTCAGGTGGAACAAAGAAGAGGACGGTTCCTATACGGGGGTTGTCTCAGGAAAAGTAATAAATGTGTCACAACTAGGAACAAAAGTTATTTTTGACAATTTAACTTTAGATGATTACCATATTGTCAAAGATTATTTTGACCTTGATACTGACTACGAAAAAATTAAAGAAAAAGTTAGTACAGATGACATAATGAAAAAAGCAATTGATTTCGGCTGTGGCATAAGAATATTAAATCAAGATGAATGGGAAACCATGATATCGTTCATGATTTCTGCCAACAACAGAATTCCAATGATTAAAAAAGTTATAGAAAACTTAAGCTGCAAATTTGGAAATTTTATAACCAGCTACAGGGGAAGAGATTATTATTCTTTTCCAACTCCAGAACAGCTTGCAGAAGCACATGTTGATAAAATCATTGAATGCAAGGCAGGATTTAGGGCTCCAAGAATCAAGGAGGCTGCAGAAAGGTTTCTTAATGAAAGAGACACAATATACGATTTGAAAAATAAAAGTTACCAGGAAGGCCTAGATTATTTGAAGACATATAGCGGAATAGGGGACAAGGTTGCTAACTGCATACTTTTGTTTTCAATGAAGCAGTTTGACACATTTCCGGTTGATGTATGGGTGAGAAGAGTTATGCAGACTTTATATGTGGACAAGGATACAAGCGACAAGGAAATAAGACGCTTTGCAGAAGATAAATTCGGAGATTTTTCAGGCTATGCACAGCAGTATTTGTTCTATTATGCACGTGAATTAAATGTAGGAAAGGATTGACAAATAGCTATTATGTTATTATAATATAAATGTTGTCGGGGTGTAGCGAAGCTTGGTATCGCGCTTGGTTCGGGACCAAGAGGCCGAAGGTTCAAATCCTTTCACTCCGACCATTTTTATACCCTTTTTTAAAGGAGGAAATATGCCTTCAGAAGAAAGAAGAAAAAAAATAGAAAATACATTGAGAAACAACACTGAGCCGGTGAGCGCAACTGCTCTTGCAAAGACTTTTTCCGTAAGCCGTCAAGTCATAGTTGGAGACATTGCTCTCATGCGTGCTGCAGGAATAAAAATATCTGCTACTCCAAGAGGGTATGTCATAAATTCAGAAGCAGAAAAAAGTGACAACAATTACACCATAGCTTGCAGTCATGACGACAAAAATATGGCAGAAGAACTGTATGCAGTGGTTGATAACGGAGGAACAGTGGTAGATGTTACTGTTGAACATCCCGTGTACGGACAAATAGTGGGTGAACTTCGTATTTCTTCTCGCTACGATGTTGATTTGTTCATGGAAAAAATAAAAAGCAACCAGGCTTTGCCCCTAAGCAATCTAACAGGCGGCATTCACCTTCACACCATAAGGTGCAGGGACGAAGAAGCACTAAAAAGAATAAAGGAAGCGCTGAGAAAACAGAGCATTATTTTGGAGTAAGTATTGACAAAACATAAAACATTATTTATAATTGTGTAAACATGTGTCAAGACACCTAACAAGACACATAACATATGTTTTGGAAAGGATATAAAATGAAAAAAACTTCAAATATCTATTCAATGGTTGTATCAGCGCTTCTTTGTGCAATAGGAATAATAATACCAATTATATCCCCAATAAAAATTACTATGGAACCCGCATCATTTACTCTTGCAAGCCATGTGGCGATTTTTATAGCAATGTTTATTTCACCTTCAACAGCAGTATTTGTTTCTGTTGGAACAGCAGTTGGATTCTTGCTTGCAGGTTTTCCCATAGTAATTGTGTTTCGAGCAGCTTCCCACATTATATTTGCAGCAGCAGGGTCGCTCCTTCTTAAGAAATATCACGGTATGCTCAAGTCATTTAAATCTTCACAGCTTTTTTCTCTGGGAATTGGCTTGATACATGGACTTTCTGAAGTAGCGGTTGTTGTTCCATTTTATTTTGGAAACAGCATGAGCTCAGGATACTATGCAAAAGGATTTGTAACAAGTGTAATACTTCTTGTGGGTGTTGGAACGGTTGTCCACAGCATGATTGATTTTTACCTGGCACAGGCAATATGGAAGCCGGTTACCAAGTCAGTAAAGTTTCAAAAAGAAGCTAGTGCCAATTAAGTTGTAATAAAGTATTTATTCCCTCTTATATTTTGAGATGAAAGGATCTCGAAAGAGATCCTTGAAAGTCTCCAGTATGTTAATTAAAAGACTGATTGTTCCCCTTAGCGGAGTTGCGGAGCAACTTTTTTATATGGAAAACAAAGTAAATATGTTGTATAATGAATTAACAAATATTTCAGGAGGAATGTATGGCTGACGAATATATAAACGGCGATGATGAGGCGCTTTTGCTGACAAATTTGGACAATGTTGAAGCAGAAATAATAATTTCGAAACTTAAATCATACGGAATACCTGTGCTTAAAAAAGAAAAGGGTGCAGGAGCACTCATGGAAATCTACACAGGAGTAAATTTTTACGGAATTGATTTGTACGTTCCTGCACATGTTCTTGAAGTTGCAAGGGAACTGCTGGAATCAAGAGATTTAAATGACCATCTTGATGATGAAATTTAAATTTTGAAAAACGCATATTGAAATAAAAATCTGACATAATAATAAAAATCTTTTAAGGAGAAATTTATGACAGATAATAAAATGAAAAGTACGAGCAATAACAAAAAAGAAGACGGAAAATTCCATTCAAAACATATAAAACATGATCCACAGGCTGAAAGTGCAAGAGCTGTATTTGGGCTTAAGGATGACAATTTTCAAAATTTTTATGATTCAAGAGAAAAGAAAAACAAAGAGTAACAAACACCTGTTAAGCTACAGCTTAACAGGTGTGTTTATGTTTATTTATAATAATAAAAAGTTCTAATTTATGTTGAAATATATTGACTAATTGGCCTTATTAGAGTAATATCATTTTACAAATTCAAATCGGGGTAAAAAATGGACGGCAATAAGGTTAGAAAATTAAGAAAGCACAATGAAATGACAATAGATGAACTTGCTGAGAAGTCAGGATTTACTTCAAGTTACATATCTCAGGTGGAAAGAAACCTCATTGAGCCTTCTTTGACTGCTCTTACTAAGATTTGCAGAGTATTTGGAATCTCGCCCTATTATTTTCTGGACGAAACAGTAAGCGTAACTGTTACAAGGAAAGAAGACAGACAAAGACTTATTTATCCGGAAAAGAATCAGGAGCTTGAATTCTTGCTTCCCATAGGAAATGAGCAAAAAAACAGTATGAAATTTTCAATATTCAAAAGCTCTATTGAACCCGGAAAATGGGAAAGTGATAATTTTTTAATAATAGATTCTGATAAATGTGTAATAATAATAAAAGGAAAATTGATAGTTAATTTTGCTGATTACAATGAAATAATCGAAGAAGGCGACAGCATTTACATATGCTCGAACATTCCGCACAAATTGTTCAATCCATCAGAAGAAACAACAGAAATTATGTGCATTGCATCGCCGGGAATATATTAAAGAAAGAGGAGAAAATGGAAAAGAAATTTGAAGAAATCAAAGAAGAATTCATAAATGCCAGTCTGGATGAAAAAATTAAATTATATACTTCTGCTCAAGGGCTTACAGTTGAACAGTTCAAGGAACTGCTTGCATATTTCCCGATCAAGTATCTTGATAAGCTTGAGCAGGCTGTAAACGGAATTTAAAGAAAAACTGTCTTAGGACAGTTTTTTTATTGCAAAACAGTATATAACAAGAAAATGTGGAAATAATTACAAAGAGGTGATTTTATGATTAACGACAAGAACATGAAAAGAATTTTTGTAAAAGAAGCACTGGGAAGCAGAAAATACTTCAGCTACAGGACAGATCTGGTTTTATATAAAATATTATTAAGCATTGTTGTTCTTGCAGTTATGTTTTTCATGACAAGCGACATTTTTTTGTCTGTTCTTTTTTGTGCTGAGGTTTTTCTTATATTTACGCTCATAAATAAAATGAACGTGGAACGCATGAAAAAAGAAGGAAAAAATAAGCTTTTTACAAGAATAAAGAAAGACTACTTCAAAAGAAAACTTTCTGAAATCAATACAGCCGATTTTGAACTTTTCATAGGATATTTACTTGAAAAGGAAGGATGGAGAAATTACATAAAAAAAGGACATCATATGTATCTGGCTGAAAAAGAAGGAATTATTCATTGCATTAAAATATTTAAACTTCTTGAAGAAAATGAAGTTGAAAAAACTGATGTGCGCAGCATGATTGAATTTATGGGCCAAAACGGCATACGAACAGGTTATCTGGCAGTAACGGGCTCCATTAGCCAGGGGGCTGCCGAACTTCTTGAAAAATTCAACCACAAGGTGGACATAAAAATTCTTGATATTGATGAACTTTATGATAGAGTCGAAAAACAAAATATGCTTCCTGAAGATGAAAGATTTATGGATCAAATATGCAACGAAAAGAAAATTGCAGAAAAAGAAGAAGTGAAAAATAATGTTTTTGACAGTAAAAAAACAATTCTTTATCTGGCTGCAACAGTGTTTTTTTATTTTTCGTCAAAACTCATTCCAAACAGCATAGTTTCAAGATACATATTTTATTATTTTGTAATTTTGTCTTTGCTGAACATATTTTATAGAATTGTTCCGGGTGATAAAGAGGTAAAAAAAGTTAAATAATCAATATAATTAAAAATTATGAAATTTAGAGTTGATATTATTTCTTCAGTATATTATAATTTTTCTAGAAAAATTAAATTAACGGAGGAAAAACATGAGTTTTCAAGTAACAGTGGGTTTATCAAACAAACATGTTCATTTAAGCAAAGAACATATAAATATACTATTCGGTGAAGGACATGAACTGACACCTATCAAAGATTTAAGCCAGCCTGGGCAATTTGCATGTGATGAAAAAGTTGACCTGGTAGGTCCTAAAAGAACAATTAAAGGTGTGAGAATATTAGGACCTGCAAGAAAAGAAACACAGGTTGAAATTTCATTGTCAGATGGATTTACACTTGGATTGAAAGAAGTTCCTGTAAGAGATTCAGGAAAGACTGAAGGTACACCGGGAGTTAAGCTTGTTGGACCATGCGGAGAAGTTGAGCTTGAAAAAGGTGTTATAGCAGCTTCAAGACACATCCACATGCACACATCTGATGCAGCAAAATACGGTCTTAAAGACAAAGACATAGTCCAGGTTAAAGTAGGCGGACCAAGAGGTTTAACTTTTGACAACGTGCTTATAAGAGTTCATGACGAATATGCTTTAGACATGCACCTTGATGTAGAAGAAGGAAACGCAGCAGGACTTGTAAACGGAGATACTGTTGAAGTAATAATGTAATACATAAAACGGAAGATACAGTCTTCCGTTTATTTTTTTATTGTTCCAATAATAAGTAGCCTCCATATTTATATTGTTTTAATTAATGTTTTAATGGTATAATTAAATTATAAAAAAATTATCGGAGGATACATGGATTTTTTACCAATTAATATAGATGATATGAAGAAAAGAGGGTGGAATCAGTGCGATTTCATCTTTGTTACAGGAGATGCTTATGTTGACCATTCATCCTTTGGTTCGGCAATATTGTCGAGGCTTCTTGAGCGATACGGTTATAAAGTGGGAATAATAGCGCAGCCGGACTGGAAGAACATTGAGTCTTTCAAAGTTCTTGGAGAACCGAGACTTGGATTTCTGGTGAATTCCGGAAATATAGATTCAATGGTCAATCATTACACAACATTCAGAAAAAAAAGAAACACGGATGCCTATTCTCCCGGAGGAAAACCAAACTTGAGGCCTGACAGGGCTGTTACGGTTTACTCAAACAAAATAAGGGAAGCATACAAGCATATTCCTATTATAATAGGTGGAATTGAAGCGTCATTAAGAAGGCTTAATCATTACGATTATTGGAGCGACAGCATAAAAAGAAGCGTCTTACTTGATTCCGGAGCAGATATACTTGTTTATGGAATGGGAGAAAAATCTCTCATTCAAATAGCTGAAGCCCTTGATTCAGGAATTCCTGCTGGAGAAATTACATTCATAAATGGAACCGTATACAAGACAAAGGACAGAGAACGACCATTTGAACCTCTTTTTCTGCCTACATTTGATGAGGTGTCATCTTCAAAGGAAAAATATGCCGAAAGTTTTAAAATTCAATATGAAAATACTGATGCCATATCAGGCAAAACTCTTGTGGAACAATATGGTACGGTATATGTGGTTCAAAACCCTCCAATGGAAACTCTAACCATGGATGAGCTTGATGATGTATATGACCTGGAATACATGATGGATTGCCATCCCATTTACAAAAAAGACGGCGGAATACCTGCTCTAAAAGAAATCAAATTCAGTATAACAAGCGTAAGAGGGTGTTTCGGAGGATGTAATTTCTGCGCTCTTAATTTTCATCAGGGAAGAATCGTCCAGGCAAGAAGTCATGATTCAATACTCAAAGAAGTGGAAACAATGAAAAATGACAAGGAATTCAAGGGTTACATTCATGATGTGGGAGGACCTACAGCCAACTTTAGAATTAAGGCCTGCAAAAAGCAGGAAAAGTTGGGAGCATGCAAGGACAGGGAGTGTATGACACCTGTTAAATGCAAGAATCTTCAGGTTGACCACAGCGATTATGTCAATCTGCTTCGAAAAATCCGAAAAGTTGAAGGAATAAAAAAAGTTTTCGTAAGATCTGGCATAAGATATGACTATGCAATATATGATAATAGTGATGAGTTCATGGATGAACTTTGCAAGTACCATGTGAGCGGGCAATTAAGAACAGCTCCTGAACATGTTTCTGATTCGGTTTTGAAGCTCATGGGCAAACCTTCAATTTCCACGTACAACAAATTTGTTAAAAAATTCAACGACACCAGCAAGAAAATAAACAAGGAACAGTATATAGTTCCGTACTTTATTTCTTCACATCCGGGCTCAACTCTTAAAGATGCCATAGAACTTGCCGAATATATAAGAGATATGGGTCATATTCCGGAACAGGTGCAGGATTTTTATCCAACGCCAGGAACAATGTCAACATGTATGTACTACACTGGTATAAATCCTTTGACTAAAGAAAAAGTGCATGTTCCTAAAGATAAAGAAGAAAGACGGATGCAGCGTGCCCTATTGCAATACAACAAAAAGGAAAATTACGACATTGTGCTAAAGGCTCTTATGAAGGAAAACAGGTACGATCTAATAGGTTATGGACCTAAGGCCTTAATAAAACCGCGAAAAAATTAAGAAAACATTGGAAATATTTAAGTGTTTTTTAATAATTAGTTTATTGCAAATTTCTTTGCATTAAGTTAATATTATAATATGAACAATTAATGTAAATCAAAAGCATTTTAAAAGATAATTAATAATTTATATAAATCAAGGGGTATAAATGAACAGAAAAAAAAGACTTAGAAAAAAAAGGCTCAGAGCTTCTTTGCTGGGTTTGATAGTTATAATAGGAATAACAGCAGCTTCATTTGCAGTGAGAGGATTGGGAAGTGAAAATAAAAACAACGAAGAAAAACCTTCGACAGAACAGCCGCCTCAAGAAGAACCTATAAAAGAAGAACCCAAAACGGACGTTATTCCGGACATTACAATAAATATAAAAGCAACAGGTGACATTATGTTTCATCCGTCACAAATTGACGGAGCATATGATGCAGCAACAAAGACATACGATTTTCACAACAGCTTCAAAGCAGTAAAAGACATATTAAGCGATGCAGATTTAGCAATAGCAAACTTTGAAGGAACAACTGCAGGAAATGAAACGTACAGTTACCAGGGCTATCCATTGTTCAATGCTCCTGACGAAGTTCTTGATGCAATAAAGGATGCAGGATTTGATGTTTTGTCCACTGCTAACAACCACAGCCTCGACACAAGAAAAGCAGGCCTCATAAGAACAGTACAGCAAATACAATCAAGAGGCATGGACAGCATAGGTACTTATGTGGAGAAACCAGCAACAAGAGTGCTCATAAAAGATGTTCAAGGTATAAAAATTGCATTCCTCTCTTATACGGAAATGTTAAACGGCCTTGATTCTGTAATGTCACCACAAGATTTGGATACATTGATCAACATTATTGATGAAACAAAAATGAAAGAAGACATTGCATATGCAAAACAGCAAAAAGCTGATGTAATAATTGCAGTTCTACATTGGGGAAATGAATATGCAAGGGTGCAGACAGCAACTCAGGAAGCAGTTGCAGACATGCTGTTTACAGAAGGTGCAGACATAATACTTGGAAGTCATCCTCACGTTATACAACCGGCCAAGACATTGGAGTATGACGGAAAGACAAAATTTGTGGCATATTCCATGGGTAATTTTTTATCAAATCAAAGAGTTGAAACTCTTGTTCCCTACGGAATGAGCGAAGAAATTTCAAAATACACGGAAGACGGCGTTGTTATTGATATTGAAATAGAAAAAAAAGGCGAAACAGGAGAAGTTTCTATTAAAAAGATAGAATATATCCCTCTATGGGTTTATAAGGGAAAGACTGCTGATGGCGGAACAGAACATGTGGTATATCCAATAATGGAATATATTGAAAGCAGTGAAGTAGATGCAAATTCAAAGACAAGAATGAACAGGTCCTACAGTGATACAATGGCGCAAATGAAAGCAGAGTAACAAATAGGTGAGAATTAAATTGGGGAAGTGGTGGCATGGAACAGATAAAATTAATTATTTCAAATATCGGACTAAACAGCATAGTGGACATAGGTCTTGTTTACTATGTGCTGTATCACGGATACTTACTCATTCGTGACATGAGAGCTAAACAGCTGGTGAAAGGAATTGTGCTTTTGGTTGCATTGATTCCAATATCGCAGATATTTCAGCTTCATATGGTTAAATACATTCTGGACCACACATTTCAGGTTGGCGTGATTGCACTGGTTGTGGTTTTCCAGCCAGAAATAAGAAAAGCACTGGAGTATCTGGGAAGAACATCATTTACTCTTTCAAGCTATGAAAAAAATGCTCAAACTTCTGAACAGGTAATAAAAGAAATTGTTTCTGCAACATCTTCACTGGCAAGGCAGAAAATCGGAGCATTGATGATATTTGAGCAGAAAATAGGTCTCACAGACATTACTGACAGCGGAACAAAACTTAATGCAAACATATCAAGCGGACTATTAATAAACATATTCATACCGAACACTCCTCTTCATGACGGAGCAGTGGTTATCAAGGATTATACCATTAGAGCAGCAGGATGTTTCCTTCCGCTTACAGAAAACAATTTATTGAGCAAGGACATAGGTACAAGACACAGGGCAGCCATAGGCATGACGGAAAAATCCGATGCCATTGCACTTATTGTTTCAGAGGAAACAGGATATATTTCATATGCTGTGGAGGGAAGGCTTTATAGAAACATTCAAATAGAAGAGCTGCAGGATTTGTTAGCCGGTATTTATACTGAAAGCGACAAGGGAAATTTAATTGATAAATGGAGAAACCGAAATGAAGATAAAAAACGATAAATTAGTCATCCAAGTTACTTGTCTAGTAGTTTCTGTAATCCTATGGATTATAATAATGGTTGAAACTAGCCCTCTGCTTAACAATACCTACACAAATATTCCTGTTACAATTAAAAATCTATCTGCACTTGAAAATTCAAACCTTGTTATGATGAACACAGACAAGGACAACCTGACTGTAAGCGTAAAGGTTGAAGGTTATGGCGAACAGCTTAATAACATAAAAAAGGGCGACTTTACGGCATATATAGATGTATACGGCTTCGGGGAAGGAATAACTAATGCCAAGGTGGAAATTTCAGGGCCAAACGGTGTTGAAATAGTAAATACTTACCCTTCTCAGATAGCATGCAACATAGAAAGAATTATATCAAGAGTCATGGATGTAACAGTTCAGTATGAAGGAAACCAGGCTGATGGTTACTACAAGTCACTGCCTCTTTCAAATCCATCGTCAGTGAAGATAACAGGACCAAGAAGCGTAGTGAATTCAGCAAATCATGCTATTGCTACTGTCAACATTGAAGGCGTTAAAAATGACCTTATAAAGACCGTACCAGTAAGAATTTATGACGGAACCGACACGGAAATATTCATGTCTTCACCGGTTGGCAATGTGGAAGTTACAGTTCCGGTGTATCCTACAAAATATGTGAACCTGGTTCCAACGGTAACAGGAAATCCTGAAGCAGGTTACCAGCTTGTGGATGTAACGGTTAATCCTGAGAAAGTAAGGATAGCTGCAAGACAGGACATTCTTGATACAATCAAGGAGCTCTCTTTGGCAGAACTTGATATTTCTGGAGCATATAACAATATACTTTCATCAAAGGACATATTGAACACCGATGGGCTCATACTCATGGACCTTACCACAACACCTGTTGTGAATGCAGTAATTGAGGAAGTAGTAGAAAAAGAATTTGTTTACAAGACATCAGACATACAGTTTGTAAATCTGAAGGAAGGAAGTAATGCATCACCTGCAAACACAGATCAGGATATCATTGTTAAGGTTGTTGGCACTTCAACTATTGTAAATTCTTTGAAAAAAAGTGATTTAATATTGTCTTCAGACATGACTGAAGCTGTTGTCGGAAACATAACAGTCAATGTAGAATGCGTTACTGATATAAAATTAAACAGTATATCTCTCAGTCAGAATACAGTTGATGTAACTGTTACTGCACCTGTCTCAGCAACAGATGCTGCAGATGAAGAGTAAATAAAGAGGATAATATGGGAAAACCAGATATTGAAATAAACAGCTTGGATTATCAGGGAATGTTACAGGCTGTTTTTCTGGCAACACAGGATGCAATCAGTGTTGTAAATGAAAAAGGCGTGCACATACTTGTAAATCCGGCATATACCAAAATTACGGGACTTGAGTATGATGATGTTCTTGGGAAAAATGCCCTTTATGACATTGAGGAAGGAGAAAGCCTCCACATGAAGGTTCTTTCTACTAAAAAACCTGTTGAGAACACAAAGTTGAAAATCAGACCAAGCGGAAAAACAGTTGTTGCCCAGGCCGCCCCCATAATCGTAAACGGAGTTATGAAGGGCAGTGTTGCTGTTCTTCATGACATGTCAGGAATTAAAGATCTTACAGACAAGCTTGAAGAAGCAAGAAAAAAAATTAAGAGCATTGACATACAAGTACAAGCCTGAAGACATAATAGGACAATCTGCTTCTATTAAAGAAGTAAAAAACATGATTGAAAAAGCTGCCAAGGTTCCTGCCACGGTTTTATTAAGAGGAGAGAGCGGAACAGGAAAAGAACTTTTTGCTAATTCCATTCATGCACAAAGCAGCAGAAAATACAATAATTTTATCAGGGTTAACTGCGCTGCTCTTTCTGATTCGCTTCTAGAAAGTGAGTTGTTCGGATATGAGGAAGGATCTTTTACGGGAGCACTAAAGGGAGGAAGAAAAGGGCTTTTTGAAGAAGCAGACAAGGGTACAATATTTCTTGATGAAATATCAGAAATAAGCATGAACACGCAGGCTAAGCTGCTGAGGGTTCTGCAGGAAAAGGAAATAATGAGGGTTGGAAGCAACAAGACAATTTCCGTGGATGTGCGAGTAATTGCTGCTACAAATGCAGACTTAATAAAATCTGTGGAGGAAGGGAAATTCAGGGAAGATCTGTTTTACAGGCTTAGCATATTGCCGATTTTTATTCCGCCTTTAAGAGAAAGAAAAGAAGACATCCCCCTTCTTGTGAAAAGTTTCATAGTAAAGTTTAACGACGAATATGGAAGAAACATTGTGGACATATCTGAAGAGGCGCTAAATATTCTGATGAGCCATGACTGGCCAGGCAACGTAAGAGAGCTTGAAAATGTCATAGGAAGATCCATAATAAACATGAACATCAATGAAAAGATGATACAGGCTGTTCATCTGCCTCATTTATATTCAAATAGAAAAACCCAGACAATGAACTGTGTTGTGTACAAAGATGAGGAATTGACAAGTTTAAACAATGTTCTGGAAAAGGCAGAAGCAGAATATATAAGAAATGCATATTTAAAACTTAACAAAAACAAAACTGAAACTGCAAGACTTCTCGGAATTTCCATTAGAAGCCTTTACTACAAAATGGATAAGTACGGAATAGAATAGTTGTGCAAAAAATTGCAAATACTACTGCTGTGCAAAAAAATGCACGCAAAAATTTGCAAATCAAAAAAATATTAGAAACTTATAAAATATATAAAATAATTTAAAAAGTTAGATGTTGAATTTTCAATGTTTAACTTTTTATTTTATTTTGTCGAAAAAAGTTGGCACAATAATTGCTTATATATTTAGTTGAGGTGAGACAGTGAAAAAGTTTGAAGATATATTAGTTTCAGCTAAGAACAAAGGCCTTAAAAAAATAGCTGTTGCATTTGCCCAGGACGAAGATGTGTTAAAGGCAATAAAAGCAGCTGTGAATGCGGGTATATGCGTTCCTATATTAGTTGGAGACAAAGAAAAAATTGAAGAAATATCAAAAGAAATTGAATTTGTCTTAGATGACATTGAAATTATTGACGAAAAAGACGGCAACCTGGCTGCCAGAAAAGCCGTGGAACTTGTCAGCAGCGGTAAAGCTGATGTTGTAATGAAAGGTCTTATTGACACATCTATAATTTTAAAAGCCGTTCTTGACAAGGAAATTGGACTTAGAACAGGAAATACACTTAGCCATGCTGCTGTGTTCGCAATTGAAAAATATCACAAACTCCTGTTAATTACTGATGCAGCCATGAATATTGCACCGGATGCAGAAGAAAAAAGACAGATACTTGAAAACTCATTGAGAGTGACCCGCTCTTTGGGAATAGAAAACCCAAAAGTAGCAGTTGTTTGTGCCAAGGAAAAAGTAAGTTCAAAGATGCAGGCAACAGTTGATGCTCAAGAACTTGTACAGATGCAAAAAGACGGCAAAATAACAGGTTGCATAGTTGAAGGCCCTTTTGGACTTGACAATGCTATTTCTAAAGAAGCAGCAGAGCTAAAGGGAGTCCATGGTGCAGTTGCCGGAGATGCTGATATATTGCTTATGCCTAACATTGAAGCAGGAAATGTGTTGTACAAGGCTTTGACATATTTTTCCGACTCAGAAAATGCAGGAATTATTTTGGGTGCAAAAGCACCAATAGTACTTACATCCAGAGCCGATTCAGACGTTGCCAAGTTAAATTCAATAGCTTTGGCAGTTTTGTGCTCATAATATAAGGAGATAACATGAAACAATTAATAATCAATCCAGGTTCAACATCAACAAAAATTGCTGTTTTCGAAGATGAAAGCCTGGTGTTTGAAAAAACTTTAAGACACTCAAATGAAGAACTAAGCCCATATCACAATGTGGCTGACCAGTTTGAATTCAGAAAACAGCTTATACTTGAAGCGTTGAAAGAAAATGACATCAAGGTTGAATCATTAAATGCAGTTGTGGGCCGCGGAGGACTGTTGATGCCTATAGAAGGAGGAACATACGCTGTAAATGACAGACTAATTGAAGATTTGAAAACAAACGTAAAAGGTGAGCATGCTTCAAACCTTGGCGGACTAATTGCCCGCAGCATAGCTGATGAAGTAAACATCCCATCATTCATAGTTGACCCGGTTGTAGTTGACGAATTGGATGATGTGGCAAGAATAAGCGGTCATCCACTGTTTGAAAGAATAAGTATTTGGCACGCATTAAATCAAAAAGCAGTTGCAAGAAGAGCTGCTAAAGAAAAATTCAACAAGGATTACAATGAAATGAATTTTGTTGTTGTTCACTTAGGCGGAGGAATTTCCGTGGGAGCACACAAAAAAGGAAGAGTAATTGACGTTAATAACGCACTGAACGGTGAAGGACCATTTTCACCTGAAAGATCAGGATCTCTTCCAGCTGATGAACTTGTAAGACTTTGCTTTTCAGGCAAGTACACTGAAGCTGAAATTAAGAAAATGATTGTTGGCAAGGGCGGCATAACTGCTTACCTTGGAACAAACAATGCAAAAGAAGTAAGCGAAAGAGCACAATCTGGCGATGAAAAAGCAAAATTGATCTACAGCGCAATGGCATACCAGGTAGCAAAGGCTGTTGGTGAATACGCAGTAGTTCTTGATGGTGAAGTTGATGCAATCCTTATTACAGGAGGCATTGCTTATGATAAAAACTTTGTTCAAATGATAGAAAATAAGGTTAAGTTTATTGCAGATGTAATAGCTTATCCTGGAGAAGATGAACTTTTAGCCTTAGCTCAGGGTGGTCTCAGAGTGTTAAACAACACTGAGGCAGCAAAGGAATACAAATAATGAGCACAGGCTTGAAAGGAGGGGCAAATATGCATGACAAGAGGTTGGTTATTGTAATTGGACATTACGGCAGCGGAAAAACAGAATTTTCAGTAAACTACGCCGTAAAACTTAAGGAGCATTATGATAATGTCAGCATTGCTGACTTGGATATTGTTAATCCTTATTTCAGGTCTAGGGAAAAAAGAGAATTTTTCGAAAAAATCGGCATCAAGGTATATGACAGCAGCATAAGAAATACAGCTGTTGACATTCCTGCCCTGCCTGCTGAAATGACCGGTGTTATCATGAACCAAAATGAGAAATCAGTCATAGATGTAGGAGGAGATCCTGTGGGAGCAAGAGTTCTTGCAAGATATGCAGAGCAAATCAAAAACGTTGAATACGACATGTTTTATGTTATTAACGGCAATCGTCCAGAAACAAGGACAGCTGAAGATACAGTGAAACTTTTGAGACTGATAGAACAAACATCAGGCTTGAAGGTTACAGGACTTATAAACAACACACATCTGCTTAAGGATACAACTGTTGAAGATGTAGAGTTTGGTCACGAGCTCACAAAGAAAGTATCCTGGGAAACAGATATACCAATACGATATGAAGCTGCTTTAAAAGAGACAGCTTTAAAAATTACAAATAAAGAAATATTAGAAAAAATTTTCCCCATAAATCTATATATGCGGGAAGATTGGATGAGTTAGAATGGAGGTTCAGTATGGCAAAAGGAAAGGTAACATTTAATGATGATGCATGCAAAGGATGCGAATTGTGTGTAACTGTTTGTCCAAAACAAATTATAAAATTAAACAAAGAAAAAATAAACAGCAAAGGATACAGCCCTGCTCATGTAATAAACATTGAAGAATGTATTGCATGCGGAAATTGCGCAATTATGTGTCCAGATTCAGTAATAACAGTAGAAAGATTATAATATCGGAGGTAGATTATGTCTAAAGTATTGATGAAAGGTAATGAAGCTGTTGGAGCAGCAGCTATAAAAGCAGGCTGCAGATATTTTTTTGGATATCCAATAACTCCTTCAAGTGAAATTCCAGAATATATGTCAAAAGCATTACCGGAAGTAGGAGGAGTATTCCTGCAGGCAGAAAGTGAAGTTGCAGCAATAAACATGGTATATGGAGCAGGTGGAGCAGGAGCAAGAGTTATGACTGGTTCGTCAAGCCCTGGAATATCTTTGAAGCAAGAAGGCATTACATATGCTGCAGGTGCTGAAATTCCATGTGTTATTGTTAACATGATGAGAGGCGGCCCTGGTCTTGGAAGTATTCAACCTGGACAGGCTGATTATTATCAGTCAACAAGAGGCGGCGGAAACGGTGATTACAGAACACTTTGTTATGCACCAGCAAGCATTCAGGAAACTGTTGATTATGTTATGCTTGCTTTTGACAAGGCTGATGAATACAGAAACCCAGTTCTTATTTGTGCAGACGGTATGATTGGACAAATGATGGAAGCAGTTGAGTTCAAAGAAAACTTAAACAAAAACTTGCCTGCAAAAGACTGGGCTACAACAGGAACAAAAGGAAAAAGAGAAAAAAATATTGTTAACTCATTGTTCCTGGAAGCAGAATTATGCGAAGATCACAACATAAGACTTGAAAAGAAATATAAATTAATGGAAGAAAATGAAGTTCTTTACGAATCATTCGGATTGGAAGATGCTGATGTAGTGTGCGTAGCATACGGAACAACTTCAAGAATAGTAAAAACAGCTATAAAATTAGCTGCGGCAAAAGGTATAAAGGTTGGAATAATCAGACCTATTACATTATGGCCATACCCATATGCAATTTATAAAGACATCAATCCAAACTGTAAGGGAATTCTTGGAGTTGAAATGAGCCAGGGACAAATAATGGATGACATTAAAATAGGAATCGAAGGAAGAATGCCTGTATATTTCCACGGAAGAACCGGAGGAATGGTTCCTACACCTGCAGGAATATTGGCTGAAATTGAAAAAATCGCAGGAGGTACTAAATAATGACAATGGTATACGAAAAATCAAAAGGCTTGACAGATGTTCCTTTTCATTACTGCCCAGGATGTACACACGGAGTAATCCACAAACTTGTAGCTGAAACTTTGGTGGAACTTGGAGTATTGGAAGATGCAATAGGAGTTGCTCCTGTTGGATGTTCAGTTCTTGCATATAAATATTTTAACTGCGACATGCAGGAAGCTGCTCACGGAAGAGCTCCGGCTGTTGCAACAGGTATAAAAAGAGTTCATCCTGAAAATGTAGTGTTCACATATCAGGGAGACGGAGACTTAGCTTCCATAGGAACTGCTGAAATAGTTCATGCAGCTCACAGAGGAGAAAAATTCACTACAATATTCGTAAACAACGCAATATATGGAATGACAGGCGGCCAGATGGCTCCTACAACATTAATAGGACAGAAAACTACTACTTCTCCACTGGGAAGAACAGTAGAGCACAGCGGAATGCCAATCCGTATGTCTGAAATGCTTGCTACAATTGACGGAGCAAAGTTTGTTGAAAGAGTATCTGTTGACACTCCTGCAAACATCAGAAAAGCAAAAAAAGCAATAAAAAGAGCTTTTGAATGCCAGATACAAGGCAAGGGATTTGCAATAGTTGAAGTGTTGTCCACATGTCCTACAAACTGGGGTTATACTCCTGTCAAAGCATTGGGATGGCTTCAGGAAAATATGATACCATATTATCCTTTAGGAAATTTCAGAGATTTTGAGGAGGACAAATAAATGGAAGAAAAAGTAATAATGGCCGGATTTGGCGGTCAAGGTATAATGGCTATAGGAAAGCTTCTGGCATATGCAGGAATGCTTGAAGACAAACAGGTTTCATGGCTTCCATCTTATGGTCCTGAAATGAGAGGCGGTACTGCAAACTGTGCAGTAATAGTTTCTGATGAAGCAGTAGGTTCTCCGCTTATTTCAAAAGACGGAACTGCAGCCATAGTAATGAATCTCCCTTCTCTATCAAAGTTTGAAAATGAACTTGTTCCAGGTGGAAAACTTATAATCAACAAATCATTGATTGATGTTGAACCAAAGAGAAAAGATATTGAAGTTTACTACGTATCAGCAAATGAACTTGCAGCTGAACTTGGAAACCCAAAAGTAGCTAACATGATTATGCTTGGTGCTTATGTAGAACTTACAAAAATAGTTGAAATAGATTCAGTTCTCCATGCATTCCTTAAAGTTTTCGGAGAAAACAAAACTCATCTTGTTCCTTTAAACAAAGACGCTTTGTTAAAAGGTGCTGAAGCAGTTAAGGTTAGAGCTTAATAATGGGCTGCCAAATGAAAATTTGGCAGCTTTTATTTATTAGGCGTTTCATGCTTTTAAGCTGTGATTTTTTAGCCTTGAATTATTTTGTAATATGTTATATTGTATATTAAGATGAGGAAATGATATGAAAAATATAATTGCTGATATTGCAAAAAAAATCGGAATAGATGTCATTGGGTTCACAGATGTTGTAGATTACAGCTATTTGCAGGAATTATTAGTTTCAAGAAAAAACAATGGGTTGAACAGTGAATTTGAAGAACAGAATATTAAAAAAAGACTTGATTCAAGGAACATTTTGCACGGATGCAAAAGCATCATTGCAATTGCTGTGCCTTATGCAGAGGGATATAAAAAATCTCAAGCCCCAAACAAGGGGCTTTTAAGCGTTGTGTCATATAAAGAGGACTATCACAAAACTGTTAAAAAACTCCTTGAAAATCTTGCTTTTGAAATGAAAAACTATTTTAGTTTTGAATATGCAGCCTGTGTTGACACTACACCTCTGGTTGATAGAGAAATATGCAAAAACGCAGGTATTGGACATTATGGAAAAAATAATCTATTAATAAATGAAAATTATGGTTCATTTATAAGTCTTGGTTACTTGCTAACGGATCTTGAAATAAAGTGTGTTAACAGCCAGTCTGTTGACATATGCAATGACTGTACCATATGCATTAAAAGTTGTCCAAACAACGCAATATTAAAAGGCGGAACAATAGATGCTACCAGGTGTATATCGGGACTCACACAGACTAAAAAATACATTCCTTTAGATTACAGAAAGAATATGAAAAATCAAATTTATGGATGTGATGTGTGCCAGTTGGTTTGTCCGAAAAACAGAAAAATTCTGGAGAAAAAAACAAATGAGGATTACAAAAGTCTGGAGCTTAACCTTGAAGAACTGCTTAAAATTTCAAATGCAGAATTTGAACAAAAGTACGGCAACATGTCAGGCAGCTGGAGAGGAAAAAATGTGTGGAAAAGAAATGCACTGATTTCCATTGCCAATCTAAAGCTTGTTTCATTGTTTGAGGATGTTGAAAATGAACTTGATAATCCTTCAGACATGATTAAAATTTATGCTTATTGGACATTGATGGAGCTTGACAGTAAAAAAGCATCAGGTATTTTGCATAAGAGATATGATTATGAAAATGATATAATTAAATGTGAGATTTTAAAATTGCTGGAGGATTATCATGACAGTGGGAACATGTGAAATTGAAATTTTAATTTATGAATCATATTCATTAAAAGAAAAAAGGCATGTGCTTAAAAGCATAATAGAAAGGATAAAGTCAAGATTTAATGTTTCCGTGGCTGAAGTTGATTTCAATGACATATGGAATAAGTCAGTTATAGGTATTGCAGCGGTTTCGAACAGCAAAAATATCTGTGATTCAGCCATAACAAAAGTGATTGATTTTATTGACAATGATGAAAGAGTTGAAATAATTAATTTTGTTAAGGAGATTTATTGATGACGAAAACAGAAAAGATTTACGAACTTTTGAAGGATACTTATCCTGATGCAAAGTGCGGCCTTGACTATACAACTCCATTTCAGCTTCTTGTTTCAACCATGCTCAGCGCTCAGGCAACGGACAAAAGCGTAAACAAAGTAACAGAAGAATTGTACATGCAATATCCGGATCTTGATAGTTTTCTTAAATTATCTCAAGATGAATTAGAAGAAAAGATAAGAAAAATAGGATTGTACAAAAATAAGGCAAAAAATATTTATCTTATGTGCAGGGAACTTAAGTGTAAGTATAATGGAGAAGTTCCACAAAATATGGAAGATTTGATGAAGCTTCCAGGAGTTGGAAGAAAGACGGCATCTGTTGTTTTAGTAGAAGCATTCCATATTCCGGCCTTTCCGGTGGACACCCATGTTTTCAGAATTTCAAGACGTCTTGGACTTTCTAAAGGCACCACTGCTGACAAGGTATCTGATGATATGATGAAAAGATTTCCAAAATACAAGTGGCATCTGCTGCATCACCTGCTCATAACTCATGGGCGAGCTACGTGTACTGCAAAAAATCCAAAGTGTACTGACTGCAGTGTTCGAGATCTTTGCGATTATTATAAGAAAGTGCACATAAAGAGTTTAAACAATTTGTAATATATGGAAAAAATAATTCCTTTATTATATCGTCAAACAATGATATAATTACTGAGCGTTCAACATTATATTCAATTTAGGAGAGAAAAATGTCATTAAACATAGTATTATTTGAACCTGAAATTCCGCAGAATACAGGCAACATTGCCAGGACATGCGCAGCAACAGGTTCAAACTTGCATTTGATTAAGCCTCTTGGATTTTCCCTAGCGGACAAGTATTTGAAGAGAGCCGGCCTTGACTATTGGAATTTGGTTAACATAACTATTTATGAAAATTTTGAAGATTTCCTGTCCAGTGTGAAAGGTAGGGATGTATTCATTGCAACAACCAAGGAAAGCAGATTTTACACTGATGTTACTTATACAGATGATTGTTTCATAATGTTTGGTAAAGAAACAGCAGGGCTGCCTGATTGTATTCATCAGGAATATAAAAACAGCAGAATTAAAATACCCATGATTGACAATGTCGATGCAAGAAGTTTAAATCTTGCAAATTCAGTAAATATAGTAATGTACGAAGCTTTGCGTCAGTTGGGCTTCAATAACTTGGTGTAGGAGGAAATATGGATATAGCAATCAGTTTAATAGGTGGACTTGGTCTGTTTTTATTTGGAATGAACTACATGGGTGACGGCCTTCAAAAAGCAGCAGGCAGCAAAATGAAGGACATATTGGCTGCACTGACTAAAAACAAGCTCATGGGAGTGCTTGTGGGTACTCTTGTTACAGGAGTTATACAAAGCAGCAGTGCCACAACCGTAATGGTAGTTGGTTTTGTAAATGCAGGATTGATGAATTTGCATCAAGCTGTTGGAATAATAATGGGAGCCAATATAGGAACAACAATTACAGCATTTTTAGTTTCATTGAATATAACAAAGCTTGCAACATTTATGGCAGGAATAGGTGTAATATTATATCTTTCAGCAAAAAAGAAAAAAGTTAAGAACATAGCAGAAGTAATAATCGGTTTTGGTATATTGTTTATAGGAATGGATATTATGAAAGATGCCATGGGGCCTCTTGAGACAAACCCGGCTTTTACAGGTTTGATGACAAAGTTCAGCAATCCTTTTATTGGAATACTTGTAGGTTTTGTAATGACAGCTATACTTCAGTCAAGCAGTGCAACAACAGGTATATTGATTGCGGTTGCAGCTACGGGTGTTATTTCATTCGAATCAGCATACCCCATAGTTTTTGGACAGAACATAGGAACATGCGTTACAGCACTTCTTGCAAGCATAGGAGCAAACAAGACTGCAAAAAGAGCAGCCGTAATACATCTTTTATTCAATGTATCAGGTACGCTTTTGTTCATGATTTTCATGAAAGCGCCGGTTGAGTGGCTGGTACTTAAAATTGTTCCTGCGAATGTTCCTCAGCAAATTGCGGCAGGACACATATTTTTTAATATTATTAATGTTGTTATCATGTTTCCATTTTCCAGTCTTCTTGTTAAAGCTTCAGAACTTCTTGTTAAGACCGATGGTGAAGATTCAGAACATGCAACAAAATATATTGACGAGAGACTTCTTGTTACTCCTTCAATAGCGTTGGTTCAAGCTGCAAAGGAAGTGCTTCACCTTGGAAACATAGCATATGAACAGTTTGATACAGCTGTTACAGCTTTCTTTAATAATGACGAGGAACTTGTATACAAGGTCTTTGAACTGGAAAAGAAAGTAAATGAAGTGAGCAAGGAAGCTCTGGAATATCTTGTTAAGCTTGATAAGGAATCTATGACAGATGCTGAAAAGGATAAATTGGTTGTGCTCATGAACAGCATTAACGACATAGAACGTGTTGGTGACCATGCAGACAATGTAGGAGAGTTTGTTCTTTATAAAATAGAAAACAAGGTTAATTTTTCAGAACAGGCAGTAGAAGAAATCAGAGCTATGTTCGAAGATACAATGGCAGTTTTCAAGGCAGCCCTTCTGGCATTAAAAACAATAAATTGTGATGATTGTGACAAAGTTTCGGAAATAGACTCAAGAATCGATAAAGCGTATAAAACTCTAAGGAAAAATCACATTGAGAGGTTAAATAACTACATTTGCGAGCCAAGTGCGGGAATAATATTTTTGGATATAATCGGAAACCTTGAAAGAATTGGAGATCACTCTTCAAATATTGCAGAATCAATAGTTGAGGTCATTTCCGGTAAGGATGAAAAAAAATAATAAATATTACTTGATTTATTAAATATAATTATATATAATAAATCTAAGTGAATAATTGAATGACGTTTGCGGGAGAGACTGTTATGTTATTAACAGCGCCGAAGGAGTAAGTAAATTAATATTAGCCATATTATTGATGATGATCTCAGGCAGAAGGACCGTAAGCTGACAAAACTCTGAAAAGCGCAGGCACCGAAGGGGCAACTCGTAAGGGGAAACTCTCAGGTTATAAAACAGAGCAGAAGGCATAATATTTTTTACATGCTTTCTGCTTTTTTTAATTTTAAATTTTAAAAACAATCTGTGAAATAACGTTTATTTTTATTATTAGTGCACAAAATACATACGATTAGTTTCTTATAAAAAAAGTATAAGTAAATAACAGGTGGGAATAATGATTATTACAAACAATGAAAAGGTTTATGACAAGTACAAGGATAAAATAAAAATCATATTTGTTCAAGGCGGTTTCAAGGATGTATTGGTTAAAACCAGGGACAAGATTCACGAGGGTCATGAGCTTCTGACACATCCTCTGTCCAGCAGTGTAAAACCAAATGAAACGCCATTTAAATCTGTTATGATTTCCGACGATAAGAGAAGCTTGAATTTAGATTCGCTGTACATAATAGAAAATTCAATAATGACCTATGATAATTTCAGCAAACACAAATTTGGCATGATGACGGATCAGATAACAGAAGATTTTAAATTAATTGATTTAACAGTGCTTGAAAGCGCGTTAAATATATAAACACGAGCAAAAATTTATGGAGGTGAACGGTTTGAAGTTAGAATTAGGCTACATTTTTATTAAGGATATTCAGTTTGCTGAAAAATCCAAAGTAGAAAACGGCACATTGTATGTTAACAAAGAAGAAGTTAAAGCGATAATTCTAGAAGATCAGAATTTCAAGTCAGCTGATGTTGAGCTTGCAAAACCAGGAGAAAGCGTTCGTATAATGCCTGTTAAAGATGTTATTGAACCGAGAGTAAAGGTTGAAGGACCTGGAGGAATATTCCCAGGCATGGTAAGCAAAGTTGAAACTGTTGGTTCAGGCAAAACAAACGTTTTAAAGGGTGCTGCTGTTATAACAACAGGTAAGATCGTTGGTTTCCAGGAAGGTATTATCGATATGACTGGTCCTGGAGCTGAGTACACACCATTTTCACAAACAAATAATTTAGTATTGGTTTGCGAACCAATCGAATCACTGAAACAGCATGAACATGAAAAAGCTTTAAGATTTGCAGGATACAAAGTAGCTATGTATCTTGGAGAACTTGCTAAGAACATGACTCCTGATCAGGTTGATACATTTGAAACTCCTACACTGGTAGAAGGAATTAAAATGTATCCTGAATTGCCAAGAGTTGCTTATGTATGCATGCTTCAAAGCCAGGGCTTGATGCATGACACATATGTATATGGCGTTGATGCTAAACAGACTATATCTACATTGATTTATCCTACAGAAATGATGGACGGCGCTATAGTAAGCGGTAACTGCGTATCTGCATGCGATAAAAACACTACTTATCACCACTTGAACAATCCTGTTGTTCATGACTTATTTGCTGAGCATGGAAAAACATTGAACTTTGTTGGTGTTATAATCACAAATGAAAATGTATACCTTGCAGACAAAGAAAGATCATCAAACTGGAGTGCTAAGCTTGCTGAATATCTTGGAGTAGATGGTGTTATAGTATCAGAAGAAGGTTTCGGAAACCCTGACACTGACCTTATAATGAACTGCAAGAAAATTGAAAACAAAGGCATTAAGACTGTTCTTATTACAGATGAGTATGCAGGAAGAGACGGCACATCACAATCTCTTGCAGATGCTGACGTAAGAGCAAATGCAGTTGTAACAGGCGGAAATGCCAATGAGGTAATTGAACTTCCACCTATGGACAAAATAATTGGCCACGTTGAAGTTGCTGATGTAATTGCCGGTGGTTTTGACGGCAGTCTCCATGCTGACGGAAGCATAACTGCTGAGTTGCAGGTTATTACAGGAGCTACAAATGAAATGGGCTTCAACAAATTGAGTGCGAGATAGGAAGGAGGAGATAATTATGCTAAAAGTTGTTCATTATATAAACCAATTCTTTGCCAATGTAGGCGGAGAAGAAATGGCTCACATTCCAGCTGAATTAAGAGAAGGCAATGTAGGACCTGGATTAGCTTTCCAGCAGGCATTCGGAGATGAAGCACAAATTGTTGCTACAATTGTGTGTGGAGACTCTTATTTCAACGAAAACATGGAAGAAGCACAAAAAACTATCATAAACATGGTTAAAGAATTACAACCAGATTTATTTATTGCAGGTCCGGCATTTAATGCAGGAAGATATGGCGTTGCATGCGGTACTATTGCAAAAGCAGTGAAGGATCAATTGAACATTCCGGTTCTTACAGGAATGTACAAAGAAAATCCTGGAGCTGACATGTTCAAAACAAGTCTGTATGTTGTTTCCACAAAGAATTCAGCAGCAGGCATGCGTGATGCAGTTAAGAAAATGGCTCCTCTTGCATTAAAGCTTGCAAAAGGTGAAAAAATAGGAGCTTCTTCTGAAGAAGGCTACATGCCAAACGGAATCAGAAAGAACTTCTTTGATACTGAAAGAGGATCAAAAAGAGCAGTTAAGATGCTGTTAAGCAAATTAGCAGACAAAGAATTCGAAACAGAATTCCCAATGCCTGACTTTGACAGAGTAGCACCTAATCCTGCTGTAAAAGACATAACAAAAGCTAAAATCGCTTTGGTTACTTCCGGCGGTATTGTTCCTAAAGGAAACCCTGATCACATTGAATCATCAAGTGCTTCAAAATATGGAAAATACGACATTGATGGTGTAATGGATTTAACAGAAGCAACATATGAAACTGCTCACGGCGGATATGACCCTGTTTATGCAAATTTAGATCCTGACAGAGTACTTCCTGTTGACATTCTTAGAGAATTTGAAAAACAAGGTAAAATCGGAAGTCTGCACAGATATTTCTATACTACAGTTGGTAACGGTACAGCTGTTAAGAGTGCAAAAGCTTTTGCTGCAAAATTCGCACAGGAACTGAAAGCTGACGGAGTTGATGCAGTTATACTGACATCAACCTGAGGTACCTGCACTCGTTGCGGCGCAACGATGGTAAAAGAAATAGAAAGAGCAGGAATTCCTGTTGTACATATGTGCACAATAGTTCCTATATCTTTGACAGTTGGAGCTAACAGAATAGTTCCTACTATAGCAATTCCTCACCCACTGGGAAATCCTTCACTGACTCTTGAAGAAGAAAGAGACATCAGAAGAAACTTAGTAGGAAGAGCATTAAGAGCATTAGAAACTGAAGTTACAGAGCAAACAGTATTTGAAAAGTAAAGATGCCCTAACCCCATTTTTCAGACGTTTTTCTGAAAAATGGCGGTAGGTCATTCGCGTCGATTATGATTTACCCAATTTCTTCGACCGTTAGTGAGAAAGAAATTGTTGGTAATTCAAACGCAATGAGTTCCATATTTGCATGAGCGAAAGCGAATAAACAAATATGTGAACGAAACTGCGCTTCCCAAATTATGAGAGCGATAGAGAGCAAATAATTTGGTGAATGAGACTGCGAGACATCCCAAATCTTCGATTTGGTGATGGTCGCTTATCCTGAGCAAAGCGAAGGATCTCGTCTTTGAAATGTGAGATGATCCAAATAGGTTGAATCCTTAAGCGACTGCAAAGGATCTCGAAAAATATTGTTTCAAAAATGATAGTTTTTAGGCAGTGTTTTTTGGGTATCATAATCTGTGTCCCGTACTGGCGACAGATTAGTAAATATTTTAGTTCGCGGCAGCAATTGCCGCGAACAAATATAATTATTGAATATTGCGTGCAATTTTCAATAATTATATATCATATTTTTTATTAAATATGATATCAGTGACTATAGGAAAGAGGTGTAAAATGGGCAAAGTATATGATGTTATAATAATCGGCGCAGGACCGGCTGGCTTGTCAGCGGGACTTTATGCTGGAAGAGCAAGACTTAGTACTTTGATTATTGAAAAAGAAAAAGATGGAGGACAAATAGTTCTTACATCTGAAGTTGAAAATTACCCTGGATGCTTGGAAGGCGAATCAGGACCGACATTGGTAGACCGTATGGCTGAACAGGCAAAGCATTTTGGAGCTGAAAAAGTATATGATGAAATAGTTGAAGTAAAACTCGAAGGTAAGGAAAAGGTACTGGTAGGCAAAAAAGGCGAGTATGTAGGCAAGACGGTTATAATTGCCGGCGGAGCTACATCAAAACTAATCGGTTGCCCAGGAGAAAAAACCTTCACAGGTAAGGGAGTTTCATACTGTGCCACATGTGACGGAGCTTTCTTTGAAGACTTTGAAGTGTTTGTAGTTGGCGGCGGAGATACTGCTGTTGAAGAAGCAATGTATTTGACCAAGTTTGCAAGAAAAGTATCCATCATTCACAGAAGAGATGAATTAAGAGCAGCCAAGTCAATAAGAGAAAAAGCTATGGCTAATCCTAAAATGAATTTCATATGGGATTCTGTTGTTAAGGAAATCAAAGGTGACGGAATTGTAAACTCCATGGTATTGGAAAATATTAAAACAGGAGAAGTTACAGAAGTAGTAGCAGATGAAGATGACGGAACATTCGGAATTTTTGTATTCATTGGTTATGAACCTAAGACTAAACTGTATGAAGGTATTTTAAATATCGATAAGGGTTACATAGTGACTGATGAAAATATGAAGACAAATATTGAAGGTGTTTACGCAGCCGGAGATATTAGAGTTAAAAGTCTGAGACAAGTGGTAACTGCAGCAGCAGATGGTGCCATTGCAGCTGTTCAGGCAGAAAAATATATAGAAACTTTATAGGAGGCTTTCATGTTAGTACTGGATAAAACAAATTTTGATGAAGAAGTTCTTCAGGGACAAGGATACATACTGGTTGATTTCTTCGGAGACGGTTGTGCACCATGCGAAGCTTTGATGCCGCATGTAATGGAATTGTCAGAAAAATACGGCGACAAGCTAAAATTTACAAAATTAAACACTACAAAGGCAAGAAGAGTTGCCATTGGACAAAAAGTATTGGGTTTGCCTGTCATTGCAATGTATAAAGATGGAGAAAAAGTGGAAGAACTTATTAAAGAAGATGCCACTCCTGAAAATATAGAAGCAATGATTCAAAAATATATATAGTATGGTGACACACCTTTAGTATAGAGATAGTCTTTGGAGTAAAAGGAATGTCCCCATATAATAGGTCAAACATAAAAAATAACAAAGGAGGAATTAAAATGAGCTTATTGAATGGTAAGAAAGTTATTATAATAGGCGACAGGGATGGAATACCAGGGCCGGCAATTGAAGAATGTGTTAAAACTGCCGGAGCTGAAGTTGTATTTTCATCAACTGAATGCTTCGTCTGAACTTCCGCAGGCGCAATGGATTTGGAAAATCAAAAAAGGGTTAAAGAATTTGCTGAAAAGTACGGTGCTGAAAATTTAGTAGTAGTGCTTGGAGCAGCTGAAGGTGAAGCAGCAGGTCTTGCTGCAGAAACTGTAACAAACGGAGACCCTACATTTGCCGGTCCATTGACAGGAGTTCAGTTAGGACTCAGTGTATTTCATGTATGTGAACCAGAAATTAAAAACGAAGTTGACGAATCAGTTTATGACGAACAAATAAGCATGATGGAAATGGTATTGGATGTTGATGACATCATCAGCGAAATGACTCCTATCAGAGAAGATTTTTGCAAATATCTGTAGTCGATTATATTTGATTTGTTAATTTCTATTATATAGAATATTAATTTATCATGAAAATTTGCTTCGCAGAAATGCGAAGCAAATTTTAAACTTTTTACACATAATTTGAAGTATAAAGTCTAGGGTTTAAATTCCTAGTTAAACTTTATACCTTGTATTTTAAATTTAAAAAATTGCGGAGGTAATATATGAACAGTGTAATCAGAGGTGCAAGTTACATTCTTGCGTTTGCGCCTGATATGGTAATTCATAACGGAACTACCCAGACAACAGAAAGAACAGTAAATCCCAATTCAGAATATTTAAAACAAATAAAAGACCATTTGAGAACTTTTGAACAGGTTGTAAAATACCTGCCTAACCAGACATATATAGGAAATATTCATCCCGAAGAGCTTGCAAAATATGAACAGCCTTGGAATGACAAGGAAGCTGAAGGTTTTGGAAGATTCGGAAAATACGGCGAAATCATGCCCCAAGATGAGTTCATAGTACTCATGCAGATGTGCGATGTGTTTGACCTTGTTAAGCTTGAAAAAAACTTCCTTGAAACAACGAAAGAAAAACTTGGCACACACCCATTGTTTGATGAAAGTCTCATGAACAGAATAAGCGAAGGTGAAGATGCTCAAGTTGTTAAAAAATATGTTGATGAAGAACATGCTGAACCTTTGTACAACAACGGTGAATTAATCGGCTGTGTAAAAAGAGCCCATGACATTGACACTAACCTAAGCGCACACGTAATGCTTGAAAACCTTGTTTCAAAGGCTTCTAACGTTTTGTCATTATTAAATCTTGTTGCAAAAAACAATATTAACAAGGAAGAAATTGACTACGTCATCGACTGCTGCGAAGAAGCATGCGGAGATATGAACCAAAGAGGCGGCGGAAACTTTGCAAAGGCTTGTGCTGAAGTAGCAGGATTTGTTAATGCCACTGGTTCAGACACAAGAGGTTTCTGTGCAGGACCTACACATGCACTCATTGAAGCTGCTGCATTGGTAAAGGCGGGAGTTTATAAAAATGTTGTAGTATCAGCTGGCGGATGTACTGCAAAACTTGGAATGAACGGCAAGGATCACATAAAGAAGGGTCTTCCTATTCTTGAAGACGTTCTTGGAGGATTTGCTGTATTGGTAAGTGAAAATGATGGTATCAGTCCAGAAATAAATCTTGACCTTATTGGAAGACACACAGTTGGAACAGGATCTTCACCACAAGCTGTTATCACATCACTGGTTTCTTCTCTAGATAAGGCTGGAATGAAAATAACAGATGTTGATAAATATTCTGTTGAAATGCAAAATCCAGATGTTACTAAACCTGCCGGAGCAGGAGATGTTCCATTGGCAAACTACAAAATGATAGGTGCTCTTGCAGTTAAAAGGGGAGACATAGAAAAGAAGGATCTCCAGGACTTTACTGAAAAGCATGGTATGATAGGCTGGGCACCAACACAGGGACACATTCCATCAGGAGTGCCATATATCGGATTCTGCAGACAGGACATTCTTGACGGCAAAATCAAAAATGCCATGATAGTAGGAAAGGGAAGTTTGTTCCTTGGAAGAATGACAAACCTGTTTGATGGAGTATCATTTATCGTTGAAGCAAACAAAGGCAAGGAAGAAGAAAAATCCGCTGTTTCTGAGGACAAAGTAAAAGAATTGATAGCTCAGGCGCTCAAAAATTTTGCTTCAAATCTGCTGGCAGAATAGGAGGACATATGTCTGAAAAACAAGTAAACCAAATAATCGGCAAGGTGTTCAACCAGCTGGCTGATACATTAATAAGCGGCGAATATGGACAGAAACCACGCGTTGCTGTTACTGCCATGGGAAGCGAGCACGGCGAACAAACTATATTTCAAGCTGCAGCAAAGGCTGCTAAAGGCGGCATTGATGCAACAGTCATAGGAAGTATGACAATTGAAGGAGTAACAACTGCTTTTGTTGAAAATGAAGATCAAGCCCATAAAAAAATGGAAGAGCTTCTTGACAAAGGTGAAATAGATGCATGCGTAACAATGCATTACCCATTTCCAATTGGAGTTTCAACAGTGGGAAGGATTGTAACACCTGGAAAAGGAAAGGAAATGTTCATTGCAACAACAACAGGAACTTCTTCTACAGATAAAGTTGAAGGAATGGTTAAGAACGCCATTTATGGTATAATAACTGCCAAAGCATGCGGCATTAAGAATCCTACTGTTGGTATTTTAAATGTTGATGGTGCAAGACAAACTGAAATAGCTCTGACAAAATTAAAAGAACAGGGATATGACATAAATTTTGCAGCTTCTCAAAGAGCAGACGGCGGTGCTGTCATGAGAGGTAATGACCTTCTCATGGGTTCAGCTGATGTTATGGTAATGGATTCTTTAACAGGAAACCTCATGATTAAAATATTTTCTTCTTACACAACTGGCGGAAACTATGAGTCACTAGGCTACGGATACGGTCCTGGAATCGGTGAAGGCTTTGACAAGCTCATACTTATAATATCAAGAGCTTCAGGCGCTCCATTAGTTGAAGGAGCCATGAAGTTTGCCGGAGAACTGGTAAAAGGAAATTTAAAAGCCATTGCAAAAGAAGAATTTGAAAAGGCACACAAAGCAAATCTTACTGAAATACTGAAAGGAACTAAAACAGTAAAAAAATCTTCTGAGGACGAAGTGAAAGCTCCAAAGAAAGAAGTTGTGACTTCCCAGATTTCAGGAATTGAAATAATGGACCTTGAAGATGCTGTAAAGCTTCTGTGGAAAAACAATGTTTATGCAGAAAGCGGAATGGGCTGCACAGGACCAATAATTCTTGTAAATGAAGCAAACACTGAAACTGCCATTAAAGTTCTTCAGGACAATGAGTTCATAGCAAAAGAAAAAACCTGCTGCTAAAACAAATTTAGGGTAGGACTACTGTCCCACTGAAGATAACAAAATTATTGAATTAATAACACGGGCGGACACGAGGTCCGCCCCTACAATTACATTTGTCAATAGTCCGAGATTCTTTAGAATCTCGTTTTTTAATTTTTAAAGCTGTGAATTGGTGCCGGAATTCTGCCGCCTCTTGCTATAAAGTCATCACTAGAAAAACTGCTTACCTTCATTATGGGAGCCCTTCCTAAAAGTCCTCCGAATTCAGCTGTATCTCCTAATGTTTTTCCGTAAACAGGAATTAGTCTCACTGCTGTTGATTTTTGGTTTATAACGCCTATAGCGCATTCATCAGCAATAATTGCTGAAATAGTGCTTGCTTTTGTGTCTCCGGGTATGGCAATCATGTCAAGGCCTACAGAACAAACACATGTCATAGCTTCAAGCTTTTCGATGTTTAAGGAACCTCTGTTAACAGCTTCAATCATTCCTTCATCCTCGCTTACAGGTATAAATGCTCCGCTTAATCCCCCTACATTTGAAGAAGCCATGATGCCGCCTTTTTTAACCGCATCGTTTAATAATGCCAGAGCAGCTGTGGTTCCATGGGCACCGCAAGCTTCAAGTCCTATTTCTTCTAATATTCTTGCTACGCTGTCACCGACTTCCGGAGTGGGTGCAAGGGATAAGTCCATTATGCCGAAAGGAATATCCATTCTCCTTGAAATTTCCTTTGCCACAACTTCACCGGCTCTTGTAATCTTAAATGCAGTCTTTTTGATTGTCTCGCATACGGTTGTGAAATCCTGACCTCTTACTTGTTCCAAAGCATTTTTTACAACTCCGGGACCGCTAACTCCAACGCTAAGGCATGTTTCTGATTCTCCGGTGCCGTGGAATGCTCCTGCCATGAAAGGATTGTCTTCAACAGCATTGGCAAACACAACTAATTTTGCACATCCAATGCTGTCTTTGTTTCTTGTAAGATACGCTGCTTCTTTTATAACTTCACCCATGATTCTTACAGCATCCATGTTAATGCCTGCCTTTGTGGTTGCAACATTAACTGAAGCACAAACCTTGTTTGTTACAGCAAGAGCCTGAGGAATTGAACGGATAAGTATTTCATCGCCTTTGGTAAATCCTTTGTGAACAAGGGCTGAAAAGCCTCCCAAAAAGTTTACTCCTGCCACATCAGCAGCCTTGTCCAAAATTTCAGCATACTTGATATAGTCAACATCATTGCATGCACCTGCTATTATGGATATTGGAGTGACTGAAATTCTTTTATTTATTATTGGTATTCCGAATTCTTTTTCTGTTGCTTCGACAGTTTCTACAAAGTGCTCGGATAACCTTGCTATTTTATCGTATATTTTAATCCTTGATTTTTCACCGTCTGAATCAGCACAGTCAAGAAGTGAAATACCCATAGTTATTGTTCTTATGTCAAATTTGAGCTCATCAACCATTTTGACTGTTTCCAGTATGTTATTAGATTTAATCATTCGTCTACACCTCGTACATTTTGTCAAAAATATCTTCCCGTTGAATTTTGATTTCCATATTGATTTCTTTGGCTTTTTTGTCTAATTCCTGCTGAAGTGTTGTAAAATCAGTTGTAATGCCATCAAGGTCCACAAGCATTATCATTGTGAAGTAATCTCTCATTACTGTCTGGTTAATATCAAGGATATTTGCGTTGTAGCTTGCTAAAAGTGTTGAAACATGTGCTATTATTCCAACGCGGTCCTTTCCGATTATTGTTAGTATGCCTTTCATGTTATCCTCCGTTTATAATGTTAGTATGTATGCAGCCTTTAAGGAAAATGGTGTTATATAAAATACAGAGAGACGCCAGTCTCTCTGTACAACAAAAACACATATGTGCTTTCTTTCAGCTCTGTTCTTTTACCTGAGAGTTTCATTGATATCAACTTTCCCCTTCGGTGCTCTTAAAGAGTCTCTCCAGAGTTATGTCCGCTGACGGTCGACTGCCTTCCGCCAGTTTCATCCAAAATATTTTATTAGGGGTTAGTATATACCGTCTTGTTTTAAAAATCAAGCATAATATTTAAATTTATAAAATTTTCTTTTTTTAACAAAATACTTTGGCATTTTCGATAGTTTTTTGATATAATAAAATAATGACAACATTTACTCGTTTTTATTGTTAATATTGATAAAGCAGTACAAAATAATATCATGTTGAAAATATAATAAATTTTGTTATAATATATGGTAGCAAGGAGTGATATTATGAAAATGGGCTTTGAATTGAATCTGTCTCAGACTCAAAAGCTTATCATGACACCTGAATTAAGACAGGCTATACAAATTTTGCAATTTAATAATGTTGAATTAATGGAGTTTATATACAAACAGCTTGAGGTTAATCCTTTTCTCGAATCAGTTGACAATAAAGTCCAGGAATCATCATCAGATGAAAGTGCTGAATATGAAAAATCTGATTTTGATAAATCTGACAACAAAGATGAAATCGATTGGAAGGAAATTACAGAAAAGTATGATGACCTAAGCTACAAGGCTTATGAAAAAACTGCAGATTCTGATGAAAAGCAAACATTTGAAAGCTACACTTCCAAAAAAATGTCTCTTAAGGACCATCTCATGGTTCAATTAGGAGTTTCCGTAAAAACTAATAAGGAAAAAAGAATAGGCGAATTTATTATTGAATCACTTGATAACAAGGGCTACTTAGGTTGTTCAATTCAAGATATAAGTCTTTTGTTGAATGAAGATGTGGTTGAAGTGGAAAGAGTTTTAAGACTTATACAAACTTTTGACCCTGTGGGAGTTGGAGCAAGAAATTTAAGTGAATGCCTTATGATTCAACTTAAGGAAAAGGGAATTCAAGATAAGAATGCATATATCATAGCAGAACAATATCTTGAAGAAATTGCTACCAACAAAATTCAAAAAATAGCAAAAGATCTTCGTATTACAGTTTCAAGGGTACAAAGCATTTGCGATATAATCAAGATGCTTGAGCCAAAGCCATCTAGAGGATTCATAGTAGACAGCGACAACATAAGATATATTGTTCCTGATGTGACTATTGAAAAAATAAACGGTGAATATATAATTATAGTAAACGACAACAACCTGCCTGTTCTAACTATAAGCGGCTATTATCAGAATATGATAAAAAATCTTGATGACAAAGAAGCAAACAAGTTCCTGAGCGACAAACTGAATTCATCTATGTGGCTTATAAAGAGTATAGAGCAAAGAAGAATGACACTGTACAAGGTTGTTGAATCCATACTCAAGTTTCAGAGAAAATTCTTTGACGAAGGTAAGACTGCATTGAAGCCTTTGGTTCTCAAGGATGTTGCTGAAGACATAGGCGTACATGAGTCAACTGTCAGCAGGGCTACAAACGGAAAATACGTACAAACTCCTATAGGGTTGTTTGAACTTAAGTACTTTTTTGCAAGCAGCTTAAGCGAAAGCGATGGCGAAGGAATTTCATCCACCAGCGTGAAGTCTCAGATTCAAAAATTAATTAATGAAGAAAACACACAAAAGCCGTTAAGTGATCAAAAAATAGCTGAAATGCTCAGCTCTGAAGGAATCAACATATCAAGAAGGACTGTAGCAAAATACAGGGATGAAATGAGGATACCATCTTCATCAATGAGAAGAAGGTTCTAATTAATTAAGAATTAAGAATTAAGAATTAAGAATTAAGAATTAAGAATTTAAAATCTAAATCAGTAAAGAATATTCAAAGACACGTTGGATATTCTTTTTTATTGCACATAATAAAATAAGGAATTTCATGAAAAATTACTGGTTTATTTTTGCTTTTTTTGCTGTACAGCATCATGATGCTGTGATATAATCAAAATATAAATGTGACACTATTAATAAATAGTATAACACATATCTCAAATCATGTCTGATTACCAATCAAAAATAATATTCCAAAATTTAAAAATACTATTGCAATATAATATAAATATGGTAGAATAAACCTAGGGACGTAAAACGAACAACAGGGACATTAAATATCCCGGAGGGATGTATGGAAAACAATAAAATTCTGGAAATTCAAAACAAAATAGTTCCTGAAACTGTTGAATTGTTTATGAAAAGATACGAGATACTAAAGGTTATAAGTTCTATGCAACCCATTGGAAGGAGATCCCTTTCTGTGAAACTTGGCATAACTGAAAGAACCATGCGTACGGAAATAGATAAACTTAAGGAAATGAACCTCATTGACATCAAATCGGCAGGAGTTGAACTCACAAAAGATGGAATTGATGTGCTTTCGGAAATTCACGGCAGCTTTTATTACATAAAAAACTTATCAGATTTGGAATTAAAGCTTATGGAAAAGCTAAAGCTAAAGAAGGTTGCAGTTGTTTCCGGGGATGCTGAAAAAGACAGTTTTGTTTTCAACGACCTTGGAAAAAAGGCAGCTGAAATTGTTCTGGAACTCATTAAAAATGACACTGTGCTTGGAATCACTGGGGGCACAACAATGGCTTGTGTTGTGAGGCAAATGAAAAGAAAAAAAGGAATAAAAAATCTTTTAGTGTTGCCTGCAAGAGGAGGATTAAGCGAGGAGCTTGAAATTCAAGCTAATACAATTGCTGCAAATCTGGCTGAAAAAATTGATGCTCCATACAAGCTGCTGCACATACCAGACAATCTTGATGAAACAGAACTCGGCGTACTTAAGAACAATAAACTGATAAACGATGTTTTGCAGGATATAAAAAGGATTAATCTTCTTGTGTTCGGTCTTGGAAATGCAAAGGAAATGGCTGCTAGAAGAAAAGCAAACAAAGATGTTCTCGACAAAATAGTCAAGGATAATCTTACAGCAGAAGCATTCGGGTATTTCTTTGACAAAGAAGGAAATGTAAAAATGCAAACAAATTCAGTGGGAATATCACTGGATAATTTTAAGGAAATTAAAAATTCAATAGGAGTTGCTGCAGGCAAGTCTAAAGCTGAAGCAATTTATGCAATATCAAAATTCAATAATAATTTTATCCTTGTTACAGACGAAGCTGCTGCAAGAAGGATATTAGAATTATAAATTTAATAATTATAATATTATGATATAAAATTATAGGAGGATAACATGGTTAGAGTAGCAATTAATGGTTTTGGAAGAATAGGAAGATTGGCTTTGAGGCTTATGGCACAAGATGAAGAATTTCAGGTTGTTGCAATCAACACAAATTCTGATGCTGAAACACTGGCATACTTGCTGAAATATGATACAGCTCACGGAAATTTCATGACTGATAAAATTACTTACAATGGCGATGTTTTGATTGTAAACGGCAAGGAAATTGCAACATCAAGAGTAAAAGAGCCTGAAAATTGCAATTGGAAAGAGCTTGACATTGACTTGGTTATCGACTGCACAGGAAAATTCAATGAAAGAGAAAAAGCGGAAGCTCACATAAAAGCAGGAGCTAAGAAAGTTCTTCTTTCTGCACCTGCAAAAGGAGATGTGAAGACTGTTGTTTACAACGTAAACCACAATATTCTTGATGGAACAGAAACAGTAATTTCAGCAGCATCTTGCACAACAAACTGCCTGGCACCTTTGGCAAAAGTTTTAAATGATGAATTCGGAATAGTAAAAGGACTTATGACTACTGTTCATGCATATACAAATGATCAGAACATTCATGACAACTCCCACAAGAGTGGTATAAAATCAAGAAGAGGCCGTGCTGCAGCCGCAAACATAGTTCCTGCATCAACTGGAGCGGCTAAGACAGTAGGTGTTGTACTTCCTGAACTGAAAGGGAAACTTGATGGAATAGCTCTTCGTGTTCCTACAATTACAGGTTCTGTAGTGGACCTTACTGTAGAACTTTCAAGAAACACAACAGTTGAAGAAATAAACGCTGCTGTTAAGAAAGCTGCAAATGAAACTCTTGCTTACACAGAAGATCCTATTGTTTCAAGCGATGTTATAGGAAGCAGCTATGCATGCATATTTGATGCTTTGTCAACACAAATCATGGAAGTTGACGGAAAGCAGATGGTTAAACTTATTGCGTGGTATGACAATGAAATGTCATTTACATCACAGTTAGTAAGAGTTGTAAAATACTGGGGTTCAATGAAATAGATAATAAGAACAATTGAGAGCAACTATTCATAAACTTTATGAGTAGTTGCTATTGCTCATGTTGTTTAGGAGGAAATTATGAATAAGAAAACATTGAAAGACATAGATGTGCAGGGCAAAAAAGTTCTTGTTAGATGTGATTTCAACGTTCCATTGGATAAGGAAGGAAATATTACTGATGATATAAGAATCACAAGCTCCATGCCAACCATAGATTATCTGTTGGAAAACAATGCAGCAGTAATTTTGATGTCGCACCTTGGAAGACCAAAAGGACAGCCTTCAAAGGAATTTTCACTGCTTCCTGTTGCAAAACGGTTAAGCGAAATATTAGGTAAGAACGTTTTGTTTGAAGACTGCGACACAGTAGTTGATGACAAAGTAAAAGAAGATGCAAAAAAGCTTCAGCCAGGAGATGTAATGCTTCTTCAAAATACCAGATTCAGAAAAGAAGAAGAAAAGAACGCAGGTGATTTTGCTCGTGACCTGGCCTCTCTTGGAGATATGTTTGTAAATGATGCCTTTGGAACAGCTCACAGAGCTCATTCGTCAAATGTTGGAATATGTAGCTACCTTCCTTCGGCAGTTGGTATTTTGGTTGAACGCGAAATTGATATAATGGGTTCAGCACTTGAAAATCCTAAAAGACCGCTTACTGCAATTTTAGGAGGAGCAAAGGTTTCAGACAAAATTGCAGTTATTGAAAATTTACTTAACATTGCAGACAATATTTTAATAGGCGGAGGAATGATGTATACATTCCTTAAGGCTGAAGGATTCAATACGGGCTCATCACTTCTTGAGGAAGACAAGGTTGATCTTGCCATGGAACTCATTAAAAAATCCAAAGAAAAAAATGTGCGTTTGATCCTTCCGAAAGATACTGTTGTTGCAAAAGAATTTAAAAATAATACGGAATTTTTCCAGGCTGATTCAGATAAAATACCAAATGATTTCATGGGGCTGGACATAGGCGAAAAAACAATCGCGGATTTTGAAAATATAATCAAACAGTCAAGGACAATAATATGGAACGGACCTCTTGGGGTTTTTGAAATGGAGAACTTTGCAAAAGGAACAAATTCTGTTGCAAAAGCCATTGCTGATAACAAAGAAGCAGTTTCTATAATTGGCGGCGGAGACAGTGCTGCAGCAGTTGAAAAAATAGGTCTTGCTGACAAAATAACTCATATATCCACTGGCGGAGGAGCTTCACTGGAATTTCTGGAAGGAAAAATTCTGCCGGGCATTGATGCAGTTAACGACAAATAAAGGAGTATATGATGAGAAAAATTTTAATAGCAGGCAACTGGAAAATGAACAATGATGTTGAGGCAAGTGTAAAGCTTGTGGAAAGTCTTAAATCATTGTCCAAATACTTTGATAGCAATGTAGATATCTTAGTATGTCCTGCGTTTACTTCTCTTTATTCAGTAAAAGAAGCTTTGAAGGGAACAAACATTAATATCGGTGCTCAGAACATGCACTTTGAAGACAAGGGTGCATATACTGGCGAAGTATCTCCTGTGATGCTTAAAAACATGGGAATTGAATATGTTATTATAGGACATTCTGAAAGAAGACAATATTTCAATGAAACAGATGAAACTGTAAATAAAAAGCTTAAAGCTGCATTAAAACATAACATAAGACCAATACTTTGTGTAGGCGAAACATTGGAGCAGAGAGAATGCGGCGTGGAAAAGGAAACTGTAAAAAATCAAATTACAAATGACTTTGCCGGTATAGACAAATGTGAAGCAGAAAATATTGTTGTTGCATATGAACCAATATGGGCCATAGGAACCGGAAAGACTGCCAGCAGCGCTCAGGCCAATGAAATGGCTTCATTTATCAGAATGTGTGTAAAAAACATTTATGATTTGGAATTATCTGAAAAAATAATAATTCAGTACGGCGGAAGCGTAAATAAAGACAATGCCAGTGAAATCCTAAGCCAGTCAGATATTGACGGAGCTTTAGTAGGCGGTGCAAGTCTTAAAGCTGAATCTTTTTTAGATATAATTAATTATGCAAAATAAGGAAGGTCGTAGTATGAATAAAGTAACAGCATTGATTATCCTAGACGGATGGGGATTGGGAACAGATTATGAAGGAAATGCAATTAAAAGAGCAAAGACTCCTAATTTTGATGTATTAATGAGAAAATATCCTAATACTGTACTGTCCGCCAGCGGTTATGACGTAGGTCTTCCAAAAGGTCAAATGGGAAATTCTGAAGTAGGGCATTTAAACATCGGAGCAGGAAGAATAGTTTATCAGGATCTTACAAGGATTACAAAGTCAATTGAAGATGGTGAATTTGAAACAAATGAAGCATTGTTAAACGCCATTGATCGCGCGAAGAAGAACAATTCAACTCTTCATTTAATAGGACTGTTGTCAGACGGCGGAGTACACAGCCATAACAGTCATTTGTACAGCCTCATTGAACTTGCCAAGAAAAATGACTTAAATGATGTAGAAATTCACTGTATCACTGACGGACGGGATGTAAGTCCAACAAGCAGCCCAAATTACATAAAAGAACTCAATAAAAAAATAAACAGCATAGGAACAGGCCACATAGCTTCTATAATGGGCAGATACTATGCCATGGACAGAAACAAGCAGTGGGACAGAGTTGAAATTGCATATAACACGCTTGTGAATGGAACCGGCGAAAGATTTGCTGATCCTTTAGAAGCAGTGAAGGATTCTTATTTGAGCGGAGTAACAGATGAGTTTATAAAACCTCTTCTTGTTGAAAAGGAAGATGGCACTATTGCTTCTATTAAAGACAATGATGCTGTAATATTCTACAACTTCAGACCAGACAGGGCAAGACAGCTTACAAGAGCATTTGTTGACGAAGAGTTCAGCTATTTTGACAGAAAAAAAGTTAATGTGAAATTTGTATGCATGACTCAGTATGACAAGACCATAGAGAATGTTGAAGTGGCATATAAGCCTCATTTTGTTCAAAATACACTTGGAGAATATTTAAGCAGTCTTGGACTGAAGCAATTAAGAGCTGCAGAAACCGAAAAGTATGCACATGTGACTTATTTTTTCAACGGTGAAATAGAAGAACCATTCAAGCATGAAGTAAGAAAACTGATTCCTTCTCCTGATGTGGCAACATATGACCTGAAACCTGAAATGAGCGCCTATGAGCTTAAGGACATGATAATTGAAGAACTTGAAAAGGATATGTACCAGGTTATGATAATTAACTTTGCCAATCCGGACATGGTTGGACACACAGGAGACATTGAAGCAGCAATTAAGGCAGTTGAAACAGTTGACAAATGTCTTGGAGAAATAGTGAACTTTATTATCAGGACAGATGGAATTGCACTAATTTGCGCTGATCACGGCAACTGTGAGGAAATGACTGACCCGAGCACTCATGCTAAGCTTACAGCCCATTCAACAAACAAGGTTCCATTCATAGTTGTTAACAACAACAGAAAGTTCAAACTGAACGAAGGAATTTTGGCTGACATAGCTCCAACCATGCTGGAACTCATGGGGTTGGAAAAGCCTGTTGAAATGACTGGGCATAGTTTAATAGAAAAATAAAAACGGAGGAAATTTAAATGACAATAATATCAGATGTATATGCAAGAGAAATATTGGATTCAAGAGCCAATCCTACAATAGAAGTGGAAGTTTGGACTGAATCAGGCGGATATGGAAGAGCAGGAGTTCCTTCAGGAGCATCAACAGGAGCTTTTGAAGCAGTGGAATTAAGAGACGGGGACAAGTCAAGATATCTTGGAAAAGGAGTTTTGACAGCCGTAGACAATGTAAATAACATAATAGCTCCTGAACTTATAGGAAGAGATTCTGTTGATCAGCTATCAATCGACAAGCTTCTCTTAGCTCTTGACGGAACGCCAAACAAAGGAAAATTGGGTGCAAATGCAATACTTGGAGTATCTATGGCTGTAGCAAAGGCTGCTGCTGACACTTTGGGACTTGAACTTTACCAGTACCTGGGAGGAGTAAACAGCAAAACTCTTCCTGTTCCTATGATGAACATATTAAATGGAGGACAGCACGCTGACAACAATGTTGACATTCAGGAGTTCATGGTAATGCCTGTTGGCGCATGCTGCTTCAAGGAAGCGCTGAGAATGGGAGCTGAAGTTTTCCACAGCCTGAAGAGCGTTTTAAAATCTAAGGGACTGAACACTTCAGTTGGAGATGAAGGAGGATTCGCTCCAAATCTTACATCAAATGAAGAAGCATTGGCAACAATTGTTGAAGCAATAGAAAAAGCCGGATATGTTCCTGGAAAAGACATCATGCTTGCAATAGATGTTGCTGCAACAGATCTTTACAATCCTGAAACAAAAATATACACTCTTGAAGGCGAAGGAAGAAAGTTCACTCAGGAAGAAATGGTTGATTTCTATGTTGATCTTGTAAACAGGTATCCAATCATATCCATCGAAGACGGTATGAATGAAGAAGACTGGGAGGGCTGGAAGATTCTTACTGATAAACTTGGTGGAAGAATTCAGATCGTAGGAGACGATTTGTTTGTCACAAACACAGAAAGACTTAAGAAGGGAATCGACCTTAAGGTTGCAAACTCAATATTAATAAAATTAAATCAAATAGGTACAATAACAGAAACTCTTGATGCAATTGAAATGGCAAAAAGAGCAGGATATACAGCTGTTGTTTCACACCGTTCAGGAGAAACAGACGATGCAACAATTGCAGATCTTGTAATTGCTGTAAACGCAGGACAGATTAAAACAGGTGCTCCTTCAAGAATTGACCGTGTGGCTAAATACAATCAGCTTTTAAGACTAGAAGATATACTTGGAGACACTGCTCAGTACAAAGGTTTGGAAGTTTTCTACAATATAAAAAAATAATTTATATAATAACAATTTGTGGGAAAGTTCGGGCTTAGCCTAAATTCTTTCCCATAATTTTTAATTATTATTGAAAAAATGTTGATTTAAGATATTATTAATGTTATAATTCTACTGTTATTTAAGAGAAGACAGTAACAGGAGGTGTGTATAGTGGAAATAGTAGTAAGAATATTTTTGATACTAGCAAGTTTAATATTAATAGCAAGTATTTTACTGCAATCAGGTAAATCAGCAGGTTTGTCTGGAGAAATTGCCGGAGGCGCTGAATCTATCTGGGGTAGAAACAAAGGCAGAAGCTTTGAAGGAAAACTTGAAAAAGCTACAACAATTTCAGCAATTATTTTCGTTATTGCTTCATTAATTTTAGTAGCAATTCAGTAATATTTTGTAATTTTTTGGTAATAATATTTATAAATTCTATTTAGAATTTAAAATGTTGTATAACAGTGACCGGCACAAAAGTGTCGTGCACTTTTGTGTGCATAAGAAAACGATACATATTTGTGGCTTATCACTAAATAATAAGCAATATTGTTGTGTAAATTCTTATGAAAAATTTATTTAAACTACGGAGGAAAGAAACAAATGGGTACTTTAATAATAGCCCCTATAGTTGGGGTTTTGGCTTTGCTTTTTGCTTTTTATAAAGCATCAGGCATCAATAAGGTTGATCCTGGTACAGACAGAATGAAAGAAATTTCTTCATTCATTCATGAAGGTGCAATGGCGTTCCTTGCAAGAGAATACAAATCAGTTGGACTTTTTGCTATTATTTTGTTCGTTATTCTTGGACTCGGAATCGGCTGGACAACTGCATTAGCATATGCAGTAGGATCAGGATTTTCTATATTAGCAGGATATTTCGGAATGACAGTTGCTACTAAAGCAAATGTAAGAACAGCTAATGCTGCTAGAACTTCAGGAATGAACAAAGCACTTGATGTTGCATTCTCAGGCGGTTCAGTAATGGGTATGGTTGTTGTTGGTCTTGGACTTTTAGGAACAGGCATATTCTGGCTGATATTCAAAGATGCTAGTATTATAACAGGATTCAGTCTTGGTGCTTCTTCAGTAGCATTGTTTGCTCGTGTTGGCGGCGGTATCTACACTAAAGCAGCAGACGTTGGAGCGGACCTTGTTGGTAAAGTAGAAGCAGGTATACCTGAAGATGACCCAAGAAACCCGGCAGTTATAGCAGACAACGTTGGTGACAATGTTGGTGACGTTGCTGGTATGGGAGCTGACTTGTTTGAATCATATGTTGGAGCAATTGTATCATCAATTACATTGGGAGTTATTGCTTACGAAGGCGGAAACGGTGTTATGTTCCCTCTTTTGATTTCAGCAGTAGGTATATTGGCTTCAATAATAGGAACATTGTTTGTAAGAGGAAAAGAAGGATCTAACCCACAAAAAGCTTTAAACATGGGTACATATATGAGCTCATTGGTAGTTGTTGTTGCAGCATTCTTCCTGAGCCAGTCTATACTTGGAAGCTTACAGCCATTTGGATCAATCGTATTCGGTTTGGCAGTTGGTTTAATTATTGCAAAAATTACTGAAATCTACACTTCAGGTGATTATAAATATGTACAGGAAATTGCTGATCAGTCTGAAACTGGAGCAGCAACAACAATCATCAGCGGTTTGTCAGTTGGTATGAGATCAACTGGATACCCTATAGTTGTTTTGGCTGTTGGTATAATCGGAGCTTATTACATAGCTGGTTATACACCAGATGGACTTAACGCAGTTAAAGGATTGTATGGTATAGCTCTTGCAGCTGTAGGTATGCTTTCTACAACAGGTATGACAGTTGCAGTTGATGCTTACGGACCAATAGCAGATAATGCCGGCGGAATTGCAGAAATGTGCGAATTGCCTCATGAAGTAAGAGAAATCACTGATAAGCTTGACTCAGTTGGAAATACAACAGCAGCAATCGGTAAAGGATTTGCAATCGGTTCAGCAGCTTTAACAGCTTTGGCACTGTTTGCATCTTATACTCAGGCTGTTGGAATCACTTCAATCAGTTTGACAGAACCAACAGTTATAGCTGGCTTGTTCATAGGCGGTATGCTTCCATTCCTGTTCTCAGCTATTACAATGAGCGCAGTTGGTAAAGCAGCATTCTCAATGATTGAAGAAGTAAGAAGACAGTTCAAAGAAATGCCTGGTATTATGGAAGGAAAAGATAAGCCAGATTACAGAAGATGTGTTGATATTTCTACAGCAGCAGCTTTAAGAGAAATGATTGTACCAGGTCTTTTGGCAGTAGTAGTTCCATTGCTTGTTGGATTCCTTTTAGGAACTGAAGCTTTAGGAGGATTACAAGCAGGAGCACTTGTATCAGGTGTTCTTATGGCAATCATGATGTCAAATGCAGGCGGAGCTTGGGACAATGCAAAAAAATACATTGAATCAGGAACTCACGGCGGAAAAGGAAGCGCAGCTCACAAGGCAGCAGTTGTTGGAGATACAGTTGGAGACCCATTCAAAGATACTTCAGGACCTTCAATAAACATCCTTATAAAGCTTATGACAGTTGTTTCACTGGTATTCGGACCAATGCTTGCACAGTACGGCGGAATATTGATGAAATTATTCCAATAAAAATAAATTAGAATTCTTAAAGGCTTCTCTCATGAGAAGTCTTTTTTCTTGCAGTATTATGGAATAGTATGGTATAATCATTTTTGAAAATTTACATATAATGATAATAGGATATTTTATTAATAACCAAAGATGAATAATTAATTGAATGATTAAGTATAAAAATATATTCATAACAATACCATGGAATGTTATACTTGATTAAAATGTGATAAGTTATTCTACATAAGAAAATAATTTGAAGTTTTATTATTATTTAGTAACAAAGAGAGGATATAATGCATATTGATGTAGATGGACTTAAAATAAATTACATAATTGAAGGCGCCGGAAGAGACGTGCTGCTTCTTCACGGCTGGGGCGGAAGTATTCAGACCATGATGCCAATATTTAATATATTAAAAGATAAATGCAGAGTTGTGGCATTGGATCTTCCAGGCTTTGGTGAAAGCGATGTGCCGGAGAGACCGTGGAATTCATACGATTATTCTGAGTGCATTAAAAAATTTATTGATAAAATCGGACTTAAGAGTATAATATTGTTTGGACATTCTCACGGGGGCAGAATTTCAATTATTTTGTCGGGACAATACAACATGGTAAAAAAGCTTGTTCTCATTGACAGTGCAGGATTGATTCCCAAAAGAAGCACAAAATATTATTTCAAGGTGTATTCTTTCAAACTTTTTAAAAAATTATACACAACTTTTTCATTTGGAAAAACAAAAGAAGAAAAACTTGAAAAATTTTATGAAAAATATGGATCAACAGATTATAAAGAATCTCACGGAATCATGCGCCAGACTATGGTGAAGGTGGTAAATGACAATTTAGAGTCTTTGATTCCAAAAATCAAAAATCCTACACTTCTTATATGGGGTGAAAATGACCAGGATACTCCATTGTACATGGGCAAAATCATGGAAGAAAAAATCCCTGACAGCGGACTTGTTGTTTTAAAAGGAGCTGGACATTATTCGTACATTGATTGCTATGACCAGTTTAAGGCAGTCATTAATTCTTTTTTGAAAGATGATTTCATAAGATAGGAGAGAGAAAATGCAGTCATTAATTTTATTGTTTACAGCTTGTTGGTTTTTATTGTGTGCTTTAAAACTGAAATTTTCACTACATATGGTTCAAATTGAAGGTTATGATTTAAATAAGTACATAGAGTGGATGAGCAGCCACAAAGACAAAATATATACAACAAAGGATAAAGCATATGCCTTGATTTCTGCAGTGAACGGGGTATTTTTTGTCATAGCTTCCATTAAAGGCGAAAGCAATCTTTATTCATATTCCATTGCAAGTTCCATTTTCACATCCTTGTTTTTGTACTTGGGAAACAAGACCAAGTATGAATCTAAAAAGCCACTTGTTTTTACTTCAAGGGCAAAAAGGCTGTATGCAATTTCCCTTGCGCTTGTGGCAGCTGATTATTTGATAGTCTTGCTGCTTGTAAAATTATTTCTTAAGGATGTATCTGATTATTTTCCGCTTTGGGCAGGCATGCTTTCAGTTGTTTATTATTTTTGTTCTTATTACATGGCAGGTGCAATTTACATTGCTAATCCCATAGAAAAAAATATAAATCAAAAATACTACACTGTTGCCTCAAACAAAATAAAAAATATGAAAAATGTGAAGTCCATAGGAATAACAGGAAGCTATGGGAAAACAAGCACGAAATTTTTTACTGCAACAATTTTGAGCGAAAAATATAAAGTTTTGAACACTCCTGAAAGCTACAACACTCCAATGGGAATTAGTAAAATTATAAACAATGATTTGGATGAAAATTTTGATATTTTTATAGCTGAGCTTGGAGCCACAAAAATAGGAGACATTGATGAAGTTGCAAAACTCACAAATCCAGAAATAGGCATAATAACTTCCATAGGGCCATGCCATCTTGAAACATTCAAGTCCATTGACAACATAATGAGAACAAAGTACGAACTCATTGAAAATCTGCCTGATGATGGTGTTGCAATATTTAACTATGACAATGAATATGTAAAGAAACTTGCAGACAAGACGTTTAAGGAAAAAATTCTCTATGGAATTGAAAATATTGAAGATACTGACGTGTTTGCAACTGACATCAAAGTGAGCAGCAAGGGAAGCACATTTTCACTTTGTATAAACGGTCTTGGAACAATTGAATGTGAAACAAGGCTTTTAGGAGCCCACAACATACATAACATACTTGCAGGAGCAGCAATTGCAAAGGTCATGGGACTCACACTTCAAGAAATCAAAATGGGAATATCAAAAATTGAAAGTGTGGAACACAGACTTCAGCTCATAGATCCCGGAACTGGTGTAATAGTAATAGATGATGCATTCAACTCAAATCCTGACGGAGCCAAGGCAGCTTTGGATGTGCTGGATTCATTCAAGGACAACAGAAAGATAATAGTTACTCCCGGAATGGTTGAGCTTGGTGAAATAGAAGAAAAAGAAAACGAGAAGTTCGGTGAAAATATAGCAAAAGTATGCGACATAGCAATTCTTGTTGGAAAGAAAAGAACAACTCCTATTTACAACGGATTAAAAAGAAAGACATTCAATGAAGATAATTTGTATGTTGTTAATTCATTGGATGAAGCAAGCGAACTTATGAAGACACTGACTAAGGTCGGTGACGTTGTGTTGTTTGAAAATGATTTACCCGACACATACAATGAAAAATAATGGAGGTATTATGAAAAAATCTATTGGAATTATAATCGGCGGAAAATCTGTTGAGCATGAGGTATCAATTATATCCGGTCTGCAGGTTTTAGACAACATTGATAAAGACATTTATGAACCTATGATAATTTACATCCAAAAGGATGGGAAGTGGTATATTGGCAAGAGCCTCCATGATATAAACAATTACAAGGCTAAGAAATTTGAAGGAGCATACGAGGTGCTTCCAGGTTTTAAGGATGGAAAACTAGTTTTATATCCACATCCGGAACTTAAACAGGGATTGTTTGGCAAGAAGTATGAAACCGCTGAGGTTGAAGTTGTATTTCCTGCAGTTCATGGAACTAATGTTGAAGATGGAGCTCTCCACGGAATGTTTCAAATGAACAACGTTGCATGTGCATTTGGTTCTGTTTTAAGTTCATCTGTGGGAATGGATAAAGTTGTAATGAAGCAGGTGTTCCAAAGCAACAATCTTCCTGTAGTAGACTACACATGGTTCTACAGAAGCAGCTACGAAGGCGAAAAGGAAGAAATTATAGAAAGAATTGAAAAAATAGGATATCCGTTGATTGTAAAACCTGCCAATTTAGGCTCAAGCATTGGAATAAGCAAGGCTAAAAACAAGGAAGAGCTTTTGGTTTCAATTGAAGTGGCCATGGCTTATGACAGAAAAATAATAGTTGAAAAATGTATTGAAAATGTAAGAGAGATTAACTGTGCAGTAATGGGATACGAAAATGACCTGACAGCGTCTCTTTGCGAAGAACCTGTGGGATGGAAGGAATTCCTTACATATGAAGACAAATATGTTAACAAGAAAAAAGATGCTTCTGAGTCAAAGAGAAGAATTCCTGCGGATATACCTGATGATATTACGGAATCTATTAAAAAGTATGCTAAAGAGTCATTTAAATCAGTGGATTGCTGCGGAAACGCAAGAATAGATTTCCTCTATGATGGCAATAATATTTATGTCAATGAAATAAATACCATTCCTGGTTCCATAGCATTTTATTTGTGGGAAGGTATGGGTATTAATTTTACTGAATTAATCACTAAAATAATCGAGTTTGCTGAAGTACAAAAGGATCAAAGAAAAATTAACATTGTTTCCTATGACATTGATTTGTTGAACAAGATGGGCGGAGGCAGCAAACACAAGTAGGTTACAATACCTGGGAGAAATATATGAACATTAAAGAAAAAATATTATTATTCATGAAAGATGAAGCTTACAAACCTTTGACGATTAATGAGCTCATGCAGGCTCTTGAAATTGAACAAAGTATGAAAAAGGAAATTCTTAAAATCTTAAATGAGCTGGAAAACGAAGGGAAAATCATATTTACAAGGACGGAAAGATACGGTATTCCTGAAAAAATGAATCTTGTTATTGGAACATTGGAAGGTCATCAGAAAGGTTATGCTTTTTTAAGGCCTGACGACAAGGAAATCAATGACATATTCATCTCCCCTGTGGACATGAACGGTGCCATGCACGGAGACAAGGTAATAGTGCGTCCAATGAAAATATCCGAAGAAGTGAAAAGCCCCGAAGGAAAAGTAATTAGAATAATTGAAAGGGCTAATACATTTGTTATAGGAACATTTCAAAAAAGCAAGCACTTTGGATTTGTTGTGCCTGACGATAAAAGAATCGCCACTGATATTTTCGTTCCACAGGAATATATCAACAACGCAAAATCAAACAGCAAGGTAACCGTAAAAATAACAGAATGGCCTGAAAAGAGAAAGAATCCTGAAGGAAGAATTGTTGAAGTAATTGGAGATATCGAAGACACCAAGACCCATATTGAAGCAGTGCTTCTTGCAAAAAAAGTAAGACAGTTTTTCCCTGAAGATGTCATTAAGGAAGCAATAAAGGTATCAGCTGAAGGAATACACGAACAGGAGTATAAGAGAAGGAAGGATTTAAGAGAACTTCCTATCATTACAATTGACGGTGAAGATGCAAAAGATCTGGATGATGCTGTTTATGCAGAAAAAATAAATGACAATGAATATAAATTAAGCGTTCATATAGCAGATGTAACCCATTATGTGAAAGAAGACAGAAAACTAGACAAGGAAGCTCTAAAGCGTGCAACAAGCATATACATAAGCGACAGAGTTATTCCAATGCTTCCTAAGGAACTTTCAAACGGAGTGTGCAGCTTGAATCCAAATGAAGATAAGCTGACATTGTCTGTTGATATGACAATAACTGCTGACGGTAAGGTTACTGACTATACAATATTTGAAAGCATAATAAGAAACCACTACCGCATGACATATACGGATGTTTCAAATATCCTGGAATTTCCCGATGAAAACCAGGAACTTCTTGATAAATACAAGGAAATCCTGCCAATGCTCAAAGTTATGGAAGAATTAAGCCTGCTTTTGAGACGAAAAAGGGAAGTAAGAGGAGCCATAGATTTTGAGTTTCCTGAAACAAAAATAATAACCGATGTAAAAGGAAAGGCAATAGATGTTACAAAGTATGAAAGAAGAGTATCAAATAAAATAATCGAAGAATTTATGCTTGTTTGTAATGAAACTGTTGCAGAACACTACTACTGGCTGAACATGCCTTTTGTTTACAGAATACATGAGGACCCTGAAGATGAAAAAATGTATGAGTTTTCAAAATTCATACACAACCTTGGATACACGCTCAAGGGTAACAATGACGTCCACCCAAGGGAACTTCAGCAGCTTCTTTTAAAAATTAAAGGAACAAAAGAAGAAACCCTCATAAACAACATGATGCTTCGTTCCTTGAGAAAGGCAATTTATTCACCTGAAAGCTCCACACACTTTGGTCTGGCTGCTCAGTACTACTGCCATTTCACATCACCAATAAGAAGATACCCTGACCTGCAGATACACCGCATCATAAAAGGTCAGATAAACGGCAAATTTTCAGAAGCAGCACTTAACAAGCTGGCTGAAAGAACGGCTGCAGTTGCAGAACAGTCTTCAAAAATGGAGAGAATTGCAGATGAAATCGAAAGAGACACAGACAAAATAAAAATTGCCGAATTCATGTCCGATAAAATCGGAGAAGAATATGAAGGAGTGATTTCCGGTGTAACAAGCTTCGGAATATTTGTGGAACTTGAAAACACCGTTGAAGGCCTTGTGCATATATCAAATATGGTAGATGACTACTATGTTTATGACAATGAAAAGAAGGAACTCTTCGGACAGGGAAGCAGAAAAGTGTTTAAAATAGGTGATGCAGTAAGAGTAAGACTGGAAAAAGTAAGCATTGCAAGAGCTGAAATAGATTTTGTTTTGATCTGATATTGCAATTGGAAAATTTAAACATAATAATATTAAGTTAAATAAAATAAAATTTAAGTTTTGTTTAAGCAAAAATCTCTAGAATATAACTAGAGATTTTT
>NZ_CANG01000015.1:0-7971 GCF_000309315.1 Sedimentibacter sp. B4 | reverse complement strand
CCCCTAGCGGAGTTTCGGAGCAACTTTTTTATTGTATTTAACCTAAAAATAAAATATAATTAATGTAATTTTAATAAATGAGGGTTAAAATTATGTGTGATATAGAAAATATAAGTGAAGAACTAATCAACATAAGAAGAGAATTTCATAAAGATCCCGAGCTGGGCGGAAATGAATTTAAAACAATGGATAGAATATGCAGTTACCTTGATTCCTGGGGAATCGAATACAAAAAAGGCATTGCACAAACCGGAGTGTGTGCCATTGTACGAGGAAAAAATCGTTCAGGAGAAAAAAATATTTGTGTTGGAGTAAGGGCTGACATAGATGCTCTTCCCTTAAAAGAAGAAGCAGACGTGGAATTTAAATCATTGAATGATGGAGCAATGCATGCATGCGGACACGATGCACACACTGCAATTGCCCTTGGAACAGCAAAAGTGATAAAATCAATGGAAGACACGCTAAAGGGAGATGTGAAGTTTTTCTTTCAGCCAGCGGAAGAAACTACCGGCGGAGCCGAAAGGATGATTAGTGAAGGTGTCTTGAAAAATCCTGATGTTGATTATGTGCTTGGACTACATGTGGATACAGGAATAAATACAGGCACTGTGAAACTGAAATACGGGAAAATGATGGCTTCTTCAGATGAAATAACAATAAGGGTAAGTGGAAAATCAACTCATGGAGCTCATCCTGACAAAGGTGTTGATCCGCTTGTAATTGCTGCAAATCTTATTATGTCGCTGCAGTCTCTTGTAAGCAGGAACATTTCACCGCTGAACCAAGCTGTGTTTACTCTTGGAACCATCCATGGTGGAACAAAAGGAAATATAATTCCTGATGAAGTTGAAATGACAGGAATATTAAGAACTCTTGATCCTGAAACACGAAGCTTCATGAAAAAGCGAATAGGTGAAATGGTTGAAAATGTGCCAAAGGCTTACGGCGGAGAAGGAAAATTGTTCATAAGGGAAAGCTACATGGCTCTTATTAACAGCGATGAGGCAGTTGACAGTGTAAGGAGCGTTGCAGAAAAAATTCTTGGTGAAAACAATATTATAATAAGCCAGGAGCCTGACATGGGAACAGAGGACTTTTCATATTTTGCAGCAAACGTGAAATCATGTTTCTTTAACTTAGGCTGCAGGAATGAAGAAATAGGTGCTGTGTACCCAATCCATTCAAACAGGTTTAAGATTGATGAAAATTGCCTTGCAACAGGAGTGCAGATCCAGGTTGAAAATGTACTGAAGCTTCTGGAGAGTTAAATTTATATTGATTAAACCAATCAGTGTTGTTACAATAAAAAAGAAATGAGTAGGTTATGTTTGGATACGTTACAATAAACAAAATGGAGCTTAAGTTCAAGGAATATTACAGCTACAGAGGCTATTACTGCGGACTGTGCAAGTGCCTTAAGACAGAGTACAGCAATTTGTCAAGGTTCACTCTGAATTATGACATGACATTCCTGATACTTCTATTAAGCTCATTGTATGAGCCGGAAAACAAGTCATACAATGAAAGATGCATGGTTCATCCCACAAAGAAACAACTGGTAATACAAAATGAAATAACAGAATATGCTGCTTCCATGAACATTATGCTTTCGTATTACAACATGATTGACAACTGGAACGATGAACGCGATGTGAAAAGTCTTGCTGTATGTAAAGCACTTGAGAGAAATTTCAAGAAAGCTTCCTTAAAATACAGTGAGAAGGCAGATAAAATCAAAGAAAGGCTTCAGAATATTTCTAAGCTTGAAAAGGAAAATACCCAGGATGTTGATGCTGTGTCCAATGAATTCGGACATCTAATGGAAGAAATTTTTTTGTATAAACGTGATGAATGGGAAAAGATATTAAGAAAAGTAGGCTTTTATGCAGGCAAGTACATTTATTTCCTGGATGCTTACGAAGACATGGAAAAAGATGAAAAAAGTGGATCCTACAATCCGTTTAACAACCTTGAAATTGAAGACAAAAAAGATTATGCAAGAGAACTTTCCATGCTCAACTTGTCATTTTTGAGCAATGAAATAGAAAAACTGCCCTTGGAACAGGACAAGGGAATAATAGACAATATAATATATTCAGGAATATTGAACAAAATCAATAATGTTGATAAGGAGAAAATTAAATGAAAGACCCATATGAAGTGCTTGGCTTGAGCCGAGGCGCATCAAAGGATGAAGTAAAAAGCGCCTATAGGAAGCTTGCAAAAAAGTACCACCCGGACATGAACGAAAACAACCCTCTTAAGGATCTTGCAGAGGAAAAGTTCAAGGAAATACAATGGGCGTATGATGAAATAATGAACGGCACAGCTTCAAGCACAAATTACAGCTCAGGTTCAAGTTATTCAAGCGGTTCTTACGGAAGCACAAACTTGTTCAGTGTAAGACAGCAGATACAGACAGGAAGGTTTCAGGAGGCTTTAAGAGCACTCAACAGCATGACAGACAGAAATGCTGAATGGAACTACCTCATGGGAGTTTGTTACGTTAATATAGGATCTATGGGACAGGGAATGCAGTTTGTGCAAAGAGCAGCAAACATGGATCCTGCCAATACAGAATACAGAAACTTTTTAAATCAGATATTAAATATGCAGCGTTCATACCAGCAAAGAGCGTACAGCTATGGAGGAAGAGGATCAAGTTCTGCCGACTGCTGTACACAACTTATATGTGCTGATTGTTTGTGTGAATGTTTGGGAGGAGACTTGATCTCATGCTGCTAAAAAGCAAAGATACGGCCTATTTAGGAGTTCTTTTGGGATTAAATCAGATTTTTGTAATACTTTCATCAGTAATAGAAACAAATACAATAATTCTTTTTGCAGCTGCAGCCTTGGTTGTGGGAATTGTTGTGGTTGAGTTCGGAGGCAAAAGCGCCTTTGTTTTTTACGCTGCTTCATGTATGCTGGGATTTTTTCTGACCTTCAACAAGGTTGAAATAATAACTTACATAATATTCTTCGGACTTTACAGCGTTGCAAAGCATATATTTGAAGCATTTATAAAAAACAAGAAAATTCAGTACGCGGCAAAGCTGGTGTTCTTCAATATTTCACTTGCTGCCATGTATTTTACAGTAAGACTGTTCATATCATTCAACTTGTACTGGTGGATGCTAGCAGCAGCACAGGTGGCGTTCTTAATTTACGACTACGCCTTTACTGTTTTTATCAACCAATACATTGAAAAGGTTAAACCTAAAATTAAAAGAAATTGATATAATTAAGAGTTAAGAATTAAGAACTAATGTAATGAAGAATTAATAATTAAGAATTATGAATTCAGGAAGGCATTGTGCAGAGCACAATGCCGATTTTTTATATAAAAAACAAGGATTTGTGCAACGCACAAATCCTTTCGTTTAATTCTTAATTCTTCACTCTTAATTCTTAATTGTGATTATTTATTCATTACAAGGTAATCTTCTCTTTCAGCGCCTACTGAAACATATTTAATGTAGCAGCCTACTTCTTTTTCAAGATATTTGATGTAATCATAAGCTTCCTTAGGAAGATCTGATTCTTTTCTGCACTTGCTTATGTCGCACTTCCAACCGTCTTTATATTCAATGACAGGTTTTGCAGCTGCAAGTTCTTCTCCTGTTGGGAAGTCTTTTGTTATTTTGCCGTTTACGTCGTATGCAACAACAACAGGAACTTTCTCCATGTAGGACATAACGTCAAGTTTTGTCAGTGCAAGTTCGTCAGCACCCTGAACGCTTACGCCGTATTTAGAAGCAACAATGTCAAATGGACCGACTCTTCTTGGTCTTCCTGTGGCAGCGCCGTATTCTCCGCCTGCTTCTCTCAAATCCTCAGCTTCTTTGCCGAACATTTCACAAGTGAAAGGTCCTTCGCCAACGCATGAAGAATAAGCTTTCATTATTCCAAGAGTGTTGTCTAATTTTATTCCTGGTATTCCAGCGCCTATAGGAGCATATGCTGCAATTGTTGATGATGAAGATGTGTATGGGTATATACCGAAGTCTATGTCTCTAAGTGCTCCCAGCTGTGCTTCAAACATTATTTTCTTGTTTTGTTTTACAGCTTCATTCAGGAACAATCCAACATCACATATGTAATCTTTCAGTTCTTCAGAATATTTTATGAGCCAGTCATACATGTCTTGAGGGTCAAATTCAATTGATTTGTATCCTCCGGCAATGAGCAGGTTTTTCCATTCAACAATGTGCTCAAGTCTTTCTTTTAAAGCTTCCTTGTTTGAAAGGTCTCCCATTCGTATTCCCTTTTTAAGGTATTTATCTCCGTAAACAGGAGCTATGCCTCTTCTTGTGGAGCCAAATTTCATGTCTTTAAGTCTTTCTTCTTCAAGTACATCCTGTTTAACATGGTATGGCAGACAAATAATGGCTTTGTCGCTTATTTTTAAGTTTTCAGGCGTTATTTTAATGCCTGCTTTTCTCAAACTAGATAATTCTTTATGAAGATGTTCTATGTCAATGACCATTCCATTGCCCATTACATTTACTACATCAGATCTCAATATGCCTGAAGGGAGCAGGTTCAAAATAAATTTGCCGGATTCGTTAATAACAGTGTGGCCTGCATTGTTTCCGCCTTGATAGCGGCATACAACATCATAATCTGCGGCCATTAAATCAACCATTCTTCCTTTTCCTTCGTCTCCCCAATTAATTCCAACTATAGCAGTTAGCATAATTGCCTCCTTATGTTTTGATAAAAGAATTATATATTTTGTAAATATTAAAGTCAAGGAATAATTTATATGCTGTAAAATCTGTTAAAATTTACATGCAGGTAAAAGTATGATTGACTTCAATGATTGTTGATTAAGGTTGAATTGTATGTTAAAATTAGACATGCATTATAGAATGTAACAAGCATAAATTGGGGTGTATAACCTCCAATGCAAAAATTAGGAGGCTTTATGTTTAAAAATGTAAGACATGCAATTTTATTATTTATTTTAACAGCGGTTCTCACAGCATGCGCCAATCCGGCAAGTGCAAATTCTCCAATTCCCGGCGAAGTCAATGAACCGGGAAGCGAAACTCCGGTAGCGGAAGAACCTTCACAGCCGGAATTGACTGAAGAAGAAAAGGCAGCACAAGAACTTGAGAAGAAAATTGCCGAAAGAGAAGAACTTGAAAAATCAAGAAAAGAAGAGTACAAAGAATTTTATGTGCCCCTTGTTCCCGTATCTGAACAAAGAGAAAAAGAATATGTTGAGGTGAGGGCGCTTTATGCCACAGGCCACACAGCAGGAAATGAATTGAACAAAGAAAACATAGATGCATATTCTGAATATGTGAAAGCTCTTCAGTCAAATGACAAGGCTCTTGCATCATCACTTTATGCTGCTGCTGACAAGGCGAACAAATTTGAAAGAATTGTAGGAATTGCCGACGCTACAGAAATCAATGGCCTGGTAATTAACGTCAAAGATGACAACGGATTCATAACATATGAAAGCAATGTTGAAATAGTTCAAAAAATGAATCAAAATACTCCAATACCAATCAAAGATGTAAAGAAGATGCTTGAAGTTTTAAAGGATTACGATATTTATACCATAGGAAGAATTGTTGCCTTCAAGGATAAGAATTTTGCAGTCCTCAGTCCTGACCATTCCATTCAGTTAAAAACCGGAGGTACATGGCTTGACCCCAACAGCGGCAACATTCCATGGATTAACCCATTTGATAAGTATGTTTGGAACTACAATATTGCCATAGCAAAGGAAGCTTCGCTTCTTGGATTCGATGAAATCCAATTTGATTATGTACGTTTTCCGGATGGTGCAAAAAAATATAATCCTATAACTGAATTTCCTGGAAGAAATGGCAGGGACAAAGATGTAGCAATTGCTGAATTCCTGCAGTATGCTAAAAAAGAACTTGCTCCATACAGCGTTAATCTCGGTGCAGATGTATTTGGAATAATCACCAGGACATGGGATGATTTTCCTGAGGACATAGGGCAGACGTGGATACTCATGGGTGAGCATGTTGACAACCTGGCACCAATGGTATATCCAAGCCACTATTCAACAGGTTGGTACAATTTAGAAAATCCAAATGCCAATCCTTACCTGGTAGTTAAGGGAGCAATGGAAGAAGCAATTGAGAAAAATTCATCCATGGAAAACCCTCCGCACATTAGACCGTGGATTCAGGACTTTGACTGGCAGGGAATCGAATATGGTCCAGACAAGGTGAGAGCTCAGGTTATTGCAGCAAAGGAACTTGGTGTGACTGAATACATGATTTGGAATCCCAGCAACGTATATGATCCCTATGCTTTCATGCTCACAGAGACAGAAAAGAAAACAACATATCCACTTGATAAGGGAGAGCTTGATTACACGGAAAAAACACCTGGAGACAGTGCCGATAAATATTTATCGGGTATGCTTAATGAGAGATTCAGCTACATGTATCTTATGACTCCGGTTGCTGACAGAGAAAAAGATTTTGACAGCTACCTTAAGGCAATGGAATCATCAAATGTAAGTCTCTTGCGCTACAAGGTTACAGGCTATGAAATGGATCCTTCAGACAAGGATAAGGCAACAGTTTACTTGAATTACAAAATAGAGATAAAAAACGGCGACGTTTCTCAGATTGTTGAAAAAGACAACGCTCAATGGCAGTCAGTGAGAGAAAACAACATATGGAAAATCAAAGTTGTATTTGATGCACAATAGAAAAAGGGGCGGGCAACCGCTCTTTTTGTATAACAGGATTACTTTTTCCTTGAATAATTAGCTCATGTACGCAAAGACGAAACCTATGTAATTAAAATAAAAACAAAAAGCTTGACAAGAAAAAATTTATTGTTATAATAAATTTTATATTTAAAAGTAAAGCTGTTTATATATTTCGGATTTGGAGGAGAGAAATGAAAAAGTACAATGTGGCAATATTAGGTGCAACAGGAGCAGTAGGGCAAGAAATGCTCAAGGTTTTAGGCGAAAGGAATTTTCCATACGGAGAGTTGAAACTTTTGGCAAGCAAAAGAAGTGCTGGTGAAGAAGTTGAATTTCAAGGCAAGAAATTTGTTATAGAAGAAGCAACAGAAAATTCTTTTGAAAATATTAACGTAGTCTTGTGTGCTGCTGAAAATTATATAAGTGAAGCACTTTCTCCGGCAGCAGTAAAGGCTGGAGCAGTTGTAATAGACAACAGTTCTGCTTTCAGACTTAATGATGATGTTCCTTTGGTGGTTCCTGAGGTGAATCCTGAAGATGTTAAAAATCACAATGGAATAATTGCAAATCCAAACTGCTCAACAATAATTGCATTGACTGCACTGAATGAACTCAATAAATATGCAAAAATAAATAGAATGGTAGTATCAACATTTCAGGCTGTTTCAGGAGCAGGCGTAAATGGAATAAAGGAATTGGACCAGCAGATTTCTGATATAGAAAAAGGCAAGACAGTTGAAATAAAAACATTTGCACACCAGATTGCTTATAATGTAATCCCACAGATAGGCGATTTTGATGAAATGGGATACTCACAGGAAGAAATGAAAATGCAGAATGAAGGAAGAAAAATATTCCACAATCCTGATTTGAAGGTAAACTGCACATGCGTGAGAGTCCCTGTTTACAGAAGCCACTCGGAATCAATTACTATAGAAACAGAAAAGGAAATCTCTCCTGAAAAAGCAAGAGAGCTTCTGGCAAATGCTGATGGAGTGAAGCTGGTAGAAGATCCTTCAAACAAGAAATACCCAATGCCTCTTGATACATCTAACCAGGATTTAATTTATGTTGGAAGAGTGAGAAAAGATATAAGCCAGAACAATTCACTTGTATTATGGTGCTGCGGAGACCAGGTAAGAAAAGGCGCTGCAACAAATGCAGTGCAGATTGCAGAAGTGCTGGTAAAAGAAAACTTAATATAATGATGTAAGAAACGGCGCAGCCGTTTCTTTTTTTATATACTAGAAAAGTTC
>NZ_CANG01000016.1:0-2355 GCF_000309315.1 Sedimentibacter sp. B4 | reverse complement strand
TTACATAATTTCTCTGTAACAGTAACAAGTGCCGGAAATCACAATAAAATAGTATAAGTAGTATTTAAGGAGGATATAAAATGTTTAATGAACCATATGGAGTTCAAGCACCAATAAATAATAATCCAGATTACTTATTTGCTCAGCGGGAAAGAAACGTTCAGGATATCATGCAAAATATTCGTTCACAGCATGACGGCCTTTATTATGAACTTGAGCAGGAAGGTCTAAACAGAAATATAACTGATATGCTGTTTTATCTTGCTGTAAATTATGTTATGAGCCAACAGTTAGGAGATATGTCTGCAAATCAAGTGTATTCAAGATTTCAAAATCAAATTCCATGGTATGGATTAATGGTAAGACAATTTAATATACCTCGCAACAGGCTGGACCGTATTCTAATAAGGCTTATTGAAATTGTTCTGGAACTTATAAGAGACGGTGGAGGTATGCCAGGACCTGGACCTGGACCTGGTCCTGGCCAGGGATGGTCTGGATGGGAGGATCTGGGCGGTGTGCTTTCAACATCTCCTTCAGTTTCATCATGGCAGCCTAATAGATTGGATGTTTTTGTGGGAGGTTCTGACAATGCCATGTACCACAAATGGTGGGACGGCAGAAGCTGGAGCATATGGGAAAACCTTGGAGGTATTCTTACTTCTGCACCTGCAGCAGTATCATGGGGCCCTAACAGAATAGACGTATTTGTACGTGGAACAGACAACGCCATGTATCACAAATGGTGGGATGGAGCAAGATGGAACGACTGGGAAAATCTCGGCGGAGTTTTGACATCAGCACCAGCTGCAGCATCCTGGCAGCCCAACAGGCTGGATGTATTTGTAAGAGGAACTGACAATGCTCTTTACCACAAGTGGTGGGACGGGGTAAGGTGGAATGACTGGGAAAGCCTTGGAGGAAATCTCAACTCTTCTCCTGCAGCAGTATCGTGGGGTCCAAACCGTATTGATGTGTTTGCAAGAGGAATGAGAAACGATCTTATTCACAAATGGTGGGACGGCAGAAGCTGGAGCGGCTGGGAAAGCCTTGGAGGAACACTGACATCAGGGCCGGCAGTTTCATCACGCAGGCCAAATCATCTGGATGTGTTTGCACGAGGGAGAAACAATAATCTGATTATGAGAACATGGAATGGAACAAGGTGGGAAGACTGGCAGAACATCGGAGGTAATCTTGACTCAGAACCTGCAGCAGTATCGTGGGGACCTAACAGAACCGACGTGTTTGCACGAGGAATGAACAAAAGCCTAATCCACATCTGGCAGGGGCGATAATATACAAAGAACATCCTGAATTCAGGATGTTCTTTTAAATGTAACTAAATACCATAAAAATAAAATATAAAAGACATATTTTTGCCATAGTACTGCTTTATATTAATACCATAGAAACAAATACAAAATCAAATATTGGGAGGTCAATAAAATGACAAATTTAAAAAAATTAGCAGTACTCGGAGCAGTGGTAATGGCAATAGGAACAACAACAGTAACGGCTTTTGCCGCAGCAAATTTTGCTACACCTGCTGAGTTAGCTGCAGCAGTAACAGGAAACACAGTTGAGGAAGTAACTGAAGAAAAATTACAAAGCGGAAAAACATATGGAGAAATTGCAAAAGACTATGATTCATTGGAAGAATTTCAATCAGCAATGCTTGAAAACAAAATTGCAATTCTTCAGGAAAGAGTTGAGGCAGGGACTATGACACAGGAAGAGGCAGATGCCATAATCAAAGCCATTGAGGAAAATCAGGCAGTTTGTGATGGAACAGGCCAGGCAAGAGTTGGACAGCAGTTTGGTGCCGGATTTGGCGGAATGATGGGTAACGGAAACGCTCAAGGCAGAGGATTAGGAAACGGTCTTGGAAGAGGCCAGGGCGGGAACATGGCAGGAAATGGTTTTGGACTTAGAAATGGATCCTGCTTAGTACAAGAATAATTTACTTAAACCTTGCAGTGAATGGCTGCAAGGTTTTTTTATGTGAATATTTTGTGAGGCTTGCTTTATGGACTGCATAATAGTAAGATGGAAATAAATGTGTTGAGGAGGATGAAATGGGGGAATTGTCAAATTTAATAAACATTGGTAAGACAGTTGAGGAACAACTTAATCAGATTGGAATTATAACGTACGAGCAGTTGAAAGAAACAGGAAGCAAAGAAGCTTGGCTTAAAATAAAAGCAATAGATGCTTCTGCATGAATAAACAGACTTTATGCACTGGAAGGTGCTGTTCAGAACATCAAAAAAACACAGCTTTCACCAGAAAAAAAAGAAGAGCTGAAAGAGTTTTATAATTTTTATAAAAATTGACTTATTGTTTTATGACGAT
>NZ_CANG01000017.1:0-18828 GCF_000309315.1 Sedimentibacter sp. B4 | reverse complement strand
ATAAGTACAGTTAAAGCTGTACTTTTTATTTTGATAGATTACTCCTAATTTAATGGCAGGCAAAGTCGTAGTCTCGCTGCACAAATTTGTTCACTCGCATAATGCTCGTGCAAATTTGGAGCTCGGTGCGTAAGACCTACCAGCAATTTTTCAGAAAAAACCTGAAAAATTAGGTTAGGGCTAGAATCTGGTGACTACAGCAAAGAGGACACACCCGTTCCCATCCCGAACACGGAAGTTAAGCTCTTTAGCGCTGATGATACTTGGCGGGAAACTGCCTGGGAAAGTAGGACGTCGCCGGGTAAAAAAACCAGCTGATATAGCTGGTTTTTTTATGCCATAAAACAGTTTATCGTGTATAAATATGAACACGATACATAAATATTAAAAATACCTTGACATATTAAGGAAAAGTTACTACAATATATATATACAATCGCAGATTATTGTACTAAATTTGTTTGTCAATCAGGATGTAAAATTAAAATATTGTTAATAGTTATGGCATCCAGATGTTTATCCTTGAAATGATAACGATTTTTTTACACTAAATGACGAATAAGTTGACATATGTCGCGGCTGTTGCCAATCGTTTTTGCATTCAAAATCAGATATGGCATATATAATATATGGTGGTGATAATATTGAATGATACAGCAATAAAAGTTTATTCAGAAATAGGAAAATTGAAAAAAGTATTGCTACACCGACCTGGCAAAGAACTAGAAAATCTAATGCCGGAGTATCTTGAAAGATTGCTTTTTGATGATATTCCTTATTTGGAAATAGCTCAGCAGGAACATGATGCATTTGCAAAAATTTTCGAAAGCTTGGGAATAGAAGTAGTTTATCTGGAAGATTTAGTGGTGGATTCACTTATAAATGACGAGATAAAACTGCAGTTCATCAAAGAGTATATTGAAGAAGCTGGAATTAAGGAAAGCAGAGAATCCAGCATGTTAAAAGATTACTTCCTGTCCTTTACTAGTCCTAAGGAAATGGTTCTCAAAATGATGGAAGGCATCAGAAAGTCAGAAATCAATGATTACAGGGGTCCAAGATTAGCTGATTTTTTAAGCAATCAGTATCCATTTATAATTGACCCAATGCCTAACCTTTACTTTACAAGAGATCCTTTTGCTACAGTTGGAGAAGGAGTATCTATTCACAAAATGCATACTGTTACAAGAAACAGGGAAACGTTATTTGCCAAGTATATTTTTAACTGCAATCCTTTATACAAGGGAACAAAGTTAATGTATGACAGAACTGAAAAGTACTCTCTGGAAGGCGGAGACATACTGATTTTAAATGAAGAAACAGTAGCTGTGGGAATTTCTCAAAGAACAAATCCTAATTCTATTGAAAAATTTGCAAATACTTTGTTGACGGAAGACAGCTCATTTAAAAAAGTATTGGCAATAGACATACCAAAGACTAGGGCATTCATGCACCTGGATACTGTATTCACAATGGTGGATTACGACAAGTTCACAATTCATCCGAACATCAAGTCTGACATGGCTGTATATGTTCTTGAAAGAGGAGAAGATGGAAATATAAAAATTACTGAAGGTAAGGGGTCTCTTGAAGATATTTTAAAGAGGGCACTGAGCCTCGACAAGATCAAACTTATAAAGTGCGGCGGAAACAGCATTATTGATGCAGCCAGGGAACAATGGAACGATGGTTCCAATACATTGTGTATTGCTCCGGGTGAAGTAATTGTTTATACAAGAAATTATGTAACAAATCAAATTCTTCAGCAGGAAGGTATTAAGGTATATACAATGCCAAGTTCAGAACTGTCAAGAGGAAGAGGCGGTCCAAGATGCATGAGCATGCCGCTTATAAGAGAAAAAATATAAAAAACAATTGAAATTATGAAAAGATTCTGTTAATATATAAAAATACAATAATATCTATAATTAAACATGGAGGTTTTATTATGTCAGTAAATTTAAAAGGAAGAAGTTTTTTAACATTAATGGATTTTACACCACAGGAAATCAGATACATGCTGGATTTGTCTCATGATTTGAAAGCAAAGAAAAGAGCAGGAATTTACAATTATCTTTTAAAGGGTAAAAACATTGTGTTGTTGTTTGAAAAAACATCAACAAGAACAAGATGTGCATTTGAAGTTGCAGCTCTTGAAGAAGGAGCACACGTTACATTCCTTGATTCAGGAAGCTCACAGATGGGCAAGAAGGAATCTTTGGAAGATACTGCTAAGGTTCTTGGAAGATTCTATGACGGTATTGAGTACAGAGGATACAAACAGGAAGTTGTTGAAGATTTGGCTAAGTATGCAGGAGTACCTGTGTGGAACGGTCTTACAGATGTTGATCACCCTACACAAATATTGGCTGACTTGCTTACAATAGAAGAACACGTTGCAAAACCACTTAACAAAGTTAAGGTTGTTTTTGCAGGTGACATCAGAAACAACATGTCATATGCATGGATGTTCGGATGTGCAAAGATGGGAATGCATTTCGTAGCATTTGGACCTAAGGAACTTCAGGATCAGCTTGATCAGGATACACTGAAGAGAGTTCAGGAAGTGGCTGATTACACAGGAGCAACAATAGAAATATCAGACAGCATTGAAGCTGTAAAAGGAGCAGATGTAATTTATACAGACATTTGGGCATCAATGGGAGAAGAAGCTCAGATACCTGAAAGAGTTAAGTTGCTCACTCCATACAAAGTTACAATGGACCTAATTAAGGCCACAGAAAACAATGATGTAATATTCATGCATTGTTTGCCTTCATTCCATGACTTTGAAACAAAAATGGCTAAAGAACAAATGGCACTTGGATTTGACATACGAGAAGTAACTGATGAAGTTTACAGAAGCAGACATTCTGTTGTGTTTGACGAGGCAGAAAACAGAATGCACACAATAAAAGCAGTTATAGTAGCAACTATAGCTTAAAAACTAGGACAATTTTAGAGGGGTTAAGTCATGAACAGAATACCAAGAGTAGTTATAGCGTTAGGCGGAAACGCCTTAGAAGATAAAAGCATGCCTTCTACTGCAGAGGCACAGTTGGAAGTTGTAAAGAAAACCAGTGAATTTATTGCTGAAATAAGCTGCTCCAACTATGAGATAGCAATCGTTCACGGAAACGGCCCTCAGGTTGGAAGAATTCTTTTAGCGTCAGAAGCTGCAAAAGATGTTACACCGCCAATGCCATTTGACGTTTGTGGTGCAATGAGCCAGGGATATATAGGATATCACATTCAGCAGGGGCTTAAGCTGGCGCTGGCTAAAAGAGACAGAATTTTGCCTGTAGTTACAGTTGTGACTCAGATGGTTGTGGATAAGGATGACAAAGCATTCCAGAACCCTACAAAACCAATAGGACCTTTTTATTCTGAAGAGGAAGCAAAAAGACTTGCAGAGGAAAAGGGCTATACAGTGAAAGAAGATGCAGGAAGAGGATGGAGAAGAGTTGTTGCATCGCCTATTCCTGAGAGAATAGTTGAAATCGGAACAATCAAGACACTGTGGGACACGACAATAACAATTGCGTGCGGAGGAGGCGGAATTCCTGTAATAGAAAATGAAGACGGCTCTTTAAAAGGCGTGGCAGCTGTAATTGACAAGGACTTTGCAGCAGAAAGACTGGCTGAAGACATGGACGCTGACATTCTTATGATTCTGACTGAAGTTGAAAAGGCATCAATCAACTTCAAGAAACCTAACCAGGAAGATTTGTCCGTAATAACAATTGAAGAAGCTGAAAAATACATTGAAGAAGGCCATTTTGCACCGGGCAGTATGCTTCCGAAAGTAATGGCTTCAGTAAAATTTGCAAAATCAAAACCAGGAAGAAAATCAATAATAACATCTCTGTACAAATCAATGGACGCATTAAATGGTTTGACAGGAACAATAATTCAAGGTTAATTAAAACTTAATAAAAAATAAGAAGAGTACTGCAATAGATCTTCCCTCAATTCAATGTGAATCCAGCGGAAGATTAGGCAATGAGACTCATGGATGAATCTGGTAAAGCTTCAACCACGACGCTCATATGACGAAGCGGCTCTTCTTTTTTTTATGCCCTAACCCAGATTTTTCGACCGTAGGGAGAAAAAATCTGCGGTAGGTCAAACGCAACGAAATCCAAATTTATGCGACCGGAGGGAGCTGATAAATTTGTGATTGAGACTGCGCATGCCCTAACCCAGATTTTTCTGTGTGATATGCCCTAACCCAGACTTTTAGTATATATTATTCCTAATATTGTGTCATTAATATAGTTCTGCATGACAAAATGCAACTTATATTTTGGAAATTGCAAATTGCAGGATTAGCTTCAGGAGATTAAAACTTAAGCGTTTAAACAACAAAAAATAATCAAATTAATTTGCAAATATTTCATATTTAATCATGTTGTTTTAAAACCAACGAAAATCAGAATGTTTAAGCAACGGATTCACAATGCAAAAATATAAATATCTTGACTTTTATTATAAAAACGGTTATTATTTAAAACATAAGTTTGAAATATGCATACATTTGCGTATAAAAAAGCAACGAGGAGGACTACTGATATGCAATCATCTAAAGAAATCATGCAAAAAACAGAAAAATTCGGAGCCCACAATTATCATCCTAAGGAGATTGTGTTTGAAGAGGCAGAAGGTATTGTTGTTACTAATCCAGAGGGTGAAAAGTTTTATGATATGTTAAGTGCATATTCTGCATTGAATTTTGGACACAGACATCCTGAGCTGGTACAAGCTGCAAAAGATCAGCTGGATAAAGTAACTTTGACTTCAAGGGCATTTTATAACAGCGTGCTGGGAGACTGGATGCAGAAACTTTGTGAGGTTACAGGTAAAAACATGGTTCTTCCTATGAACACAGGTGCTGAAGCAGTTGAAACGGCTTTAAAAACTGCAAGAAGATGGGGAAACTTTGTTAAGGGCGTTGAAGATGGAATACAGGAGATAATTGTATGCGCCAACAACTTCCACGGCAGGACTATAACCATTGTTTCTATGAGTACAGATTCAGATTCCAGAAGAGGATACGGTCCTTTTACACCTGGATTTAAAGTAATTGAGTACGGAAACATCGAGGAACTAAAATCAGCCATAAGTCCAAATACAGTAGCATTCCTGGTAGAGCCTATACAGGGCGAAGCAGGAATAATTGTTCCTCCCACTGGTTTTATCAAACAAGCATATGATATTTGCAAAGCAAATGACGTATTATTTATTGCCGATGAAGTTCAAACAGGCTTTGCCCGCACAGGCAGAATGTTTGCATGTGACTATGAAGATGTGGTTCCTGATATATATGTTCTTGGAAAAGCTTTAGGTGGCGGCATTATAGCCGTATCTGCAATTGCGGGAAATGAAGATATCCTTGGAGTATTCGAGCCTGGTTCACACGGTTCAACTTTCGGAGGGAATCCATTAGGAGCAGCTGTTTCCTTGAAAGCTCTTGAAATTCTCCAAAGAGATGATCTTGCTAAGCAAGCTGAAGAAAAAGGCAGTTACTTCATGAATAAGTTAAGAGAAATAAATAATGACGACATATTTGAAATAAGGGGTAAAGGTCTTTTAATAGGAGTTGAGTTCAAGACCAATGCTGCACCTTATGTGAAAAAATTGATCGAGAACGGTGTTCTTGCAAAGGAAACTCATGAGAAGACAATAAGGTTTGCTCCTCCAATTATAATAACATATGAACAAATTGATGATGCTGTTGAAAGAATCAAAAAGGCATTTTCAAAATAATAAAAAATACCGGCTCGGACAGCCGGTATTTTGTTTTTTATATGTTTTGTTCCTGAAGATGTTTCAGTATTTGTTTTGTTGTATGGCCTTCAATTTTCTTCATTGACAAGAATCCATCGTCATCATGCAAGTGCATGTTTCTGAATGCGCTGGTCAGCATGAGCTTTATACGGTTAATCTGGTTAACTTCACTTATGCCGGCATCATAGTCAATTGGAACTATATTTGATAAAGGATATGCATCCTTAAGCTTTTTAATCATTCCCTTGCCTGTGATGTGGTTAGGCAGACATGCAAATGGCTGCAGACACAATATATTGCTTACACCGCTGTCCAAAAGCTCAATCATTTCGCCTGTGAGGAACCATCCTTCTCCAGACTGGTTTGCAAGTGAAAGGAATTTTTTTGCCTTGCGGGCTAATTCCTCAATATTTGCAGGTGTTGAAAAGCGTTTTGACTCTTTGAATGCCTTGACACTTGGTTTTTTGTACATTTCTATTGCTTTTACAGCAACATTGTTGAATGCCTTTGTCTTTGGATTGCCGCTCAGCAGCTCATCATATTTTATAACTCCGTTAAATGCACTGTATGAGAAGAAATCAAGCAAGTCCGGCACCACAACTTCTGCTCCTTCTTCTTCAAGAAGAGAAAAAACATCGTTGTTTGCATTGGGGTGAAACTTAACAAGAATTTCACCGACTATTCCAACCTTAGGCTTTCTTAATTTTTCATCAAGTTCAATTGTATCAAAATCATGAACTATATTATTGATTGTATTTATATAATGTTTTATATGACCTTTTTCTATTACATGTCTGCATTCCTCAACCCATTTGTCGTACAACTGGTTTACAGAACCTTTAACTTTTTCATAGGGTCTTGTTCTGTAAGTTGCACGCATGAGAGTGTCTCCTAACACAACACTCATTACAAGTCTGTTCACAAATGAAGTTGTGAAGCTGAAACCCGGCTGTTTTTCAAGTCCAACCACATTGAAGGAAATAACAGGTATGTGCCCATATCCTGAATCTTTAAGCGCTTTTTTGATAAAACCAATATAATTTGTAGCTCGGCATCCTCCGCCTGTCTGGGAAATCATGAGTGAAGTGTTGTTCAAGTCATATTTTCCTGATTCCAGAGCATTTATAAGCTGGCCCACAACAATTATAGAAGGATAGCAAGCATCGTTGTTTACTACCCTGAGTCCCACATCAACGGCCTTCTTGTCAACAGCAGGAAGTACAACGGCGTTATATCCCGACATTCTTGCAGCTGTTTCAATAAACTGGAAGTGCATTGGAGACATCTGAGGAATGAGTATTGTGTGCTTCTTCTTCATTTCCTTTGTAAATACAGGACGTGTGCTTTTGTCTTCAATGTGCTTGTGCCTGATGCCTGTTTTGTCTCTTTCTTCTATGGAAGCAAGAAGTGAACGTATACGGATTCTTATAGCTCCAAGGTTGGTGATTTCATCTATCTTAATAAGGGTGTATATTTTGTTGTTTTTGTCAAGTATTTCATTTACCTGGTCTGTTGTTACTGCATCGAGACCGCATCCGAAAGAGTTAAGCTGAATGAGTTCTAAATTATCTGTATTTGAAACGTAAGTTGCAGCCCTGTACAGCCTTGTATGGTATGACCACTGGTCAATAACCCTTAGAGGTCTTTCTATGGGATACTTGTTCTCAAGGGAATCTTCAGACAATACAACCAGACCGTAGCCTTCTATCATTTCAGGTATGCCGTGGTTTATTTCAGGATCCACATGGTAAGGCCTTCCGGCAAGAACAATTCCTTTTTTATTGTTTTTGTTGATGTATTCTATAGCCTTTGCGCCTTCTCTTTTTACATCCCGTTTGTATGCATAAAGTTCTTTATATGCCTTTTCGGCAGCTTCCTTTATTTCTTCGTAAGACAAGTGTTCAGCTTTTGCAATTTCCCTGTAAAGTTTGTTTATGAGCCTTTCCTTGTCATTTAAGTTAAGGAACGGCTTGTAGAACTTCACATTCTTAAGGTTTATATTTGCTTCTATTGATTCCGGATATGAAACAACAACAGGACAGTTAAAGTGGTTTCCTGCATTTTCATCTTCCTTTATGTTGTAGGAAATACAGGGATAGAATATTTTAGGAACTTTTTTGTTTATGAGATCAGTTATGTGGCCGTGGGTTATTTTACCCGGATAGCACACTGATTCTGAAGGAATTGTTCCCATTCCAAGCTCGTATATTTTTTTACTTGATGCTCCTGATAAAACTACTCTGTATCCCAATGTTGTGAAGAATGTGAACCAGAACGGATAGTCTTCGTACATGTTCAAAACTCTTGGAATTCCAATCATGCCTCTTTTTGCTTCGGAAAGTGCCAGAGGCTTGTATCCAAATACTCTGTTGTACTTGTACTTGTACAAATTGGGCAGAGATTCTTTTCTTTCTTCGTGAGTGTATTTTTCAGCTCCTCTTTCACAGCGATTTCCTGATACAAAGTATCTTCCGTCAGAAAACTTGTTGATTGTCAGTAGGCAGTTGTTTGTGCATAAACCGCAGCGTTCCATGGAAGTGTCAAATGAAAACTTCTCAAGCTCGTGAGGTTTTACAAATTTGCTTTTAACAGAGGGAACATATTTATCTTTTGCAATGATGGCAGCACCAAATGCTCCCATTATTCCTGCTATGTCGGGTCTTACAACCTCACGTCCTGTTATTTGTTCAAATGCTCTTAGAACTGCGTTGTTGTAGAATGTTCCTCCCTGAACAACAATCTTATCTCCTATTTCATCGAGAGACTTAAGTCTTATGACTTTGAACAGGGCGTTCTTAATTACAGAGAAGGAAATTCCTGCGGAAATGTCGCTTAGGGTAGCACCTTCCCTTTGGGCTTGTTTAACTTTGGAATTCATGAACACGGTGCATCTTGTTCCAAGATCAACCGGGTTTTTTGACAACACTGCTGCTTCGGCAAATTCATGGACACTCATATCAAGTGATTTAGCGAATGTTTCTATGAAAGATCCACAGCCTGAGGAACAAGCCTCGTTAAGCATTATGGAATCTATTACTCCGTTTTTTATGATCATGCTTTTCATGTCCTGTCCGCCGATGTCAATTATAAAGTCAACACCGTTTAGGAAAAAGTCAGCAGCTTTATAGTGTGCTACTGTTTCTATTTCGCCTGCATCCACATTCAGAGCAGCTTTAATAAGATGCTCCCCGTATCCTGTTACAGCAGTGCTTGCTATTTCAATACCAGGATGCAGCTTAACGTAAAGGTCCTTTACTGCTTTTACGGCTGAGTTAAGAGGGTTACCTGCATTGCTTCCATAATAGGAATGCAGAATTTCACCATCATCAGTGATCAAAACAAGTTTTGTGGTAGTGCTGCCTGCATCTATACCTAAAAATGCCTTGCCTGAATAATCATCTATATTTCTTGTTTTTGCCTTATGCATGTTGTGACGGGACAAAAATTCTTTGTAATTTTCCGCACTTTCAAACAATGGGTCTAAGTCTTTCTTGCGGTATTCTATACTTGAATGTTCAAGTGTATTTTTAATTTTAACGTAAAATTCGTTGAAATCTATGCTCTCGTTTTCGGAAGCCATTAAAGCAGCTCCCATGGCAACATAATAATTTGCATCTTCAGGGCATACTGAATTGTCTTCGGTGAGTTCAAGGGTTTCCTTGAATCTGTTTCTCAGCTCAGACAAAAAATACAACGGTCCTCCCAAAAATGCCACATTGCCCTTTATTGGTCTTCCTTGAGCAAGGCCGCTTATAGTTTGGTTTACAACAGCCTGAAATATGGAGGCAGCAATGTCTTCCTGCCTTGCACCTTCGTTTAAAAGAGGCTGTATATCTGATTTCGCAAAAACACCACAGCGGGAAGCAATCGGGTATATCGTTTTATGTTTTTTTGAAAGCTCATTTAAGCCTGTTGCATCAGTCTTCATCAGCACAGCCATCTGGTCAATGAAAGCTCCGGTTCCGCCTGCACAGGATCCGTTCATGCGCTGCTCCAGGTTTCCTGTAAGGTATGTTATCTTGGCGTCTTCCCCGCCCAGTTCTATAACAACATCTGTAGAGGGAATGAATTTTTCTATTGCTTTTGTTGATGCCGCTACTTCCTGTACAAATGGAATTTCCAGATATTTTGACACATCAATGGCACCAGAGCCTGTGATGCATATTTTAATCATGCTGTCATTTAGTGTCTGGGATGAGTTTTTGATTATTTCACTGACTGTATTCTTAATGTCTGAATAATGTCTTTCATATTGCTTGTATACCACATTTTCCTTACTATCTATTACAGCTATTTTTACTGTAGTAGACCCTATATCAAGCCCCACCAAGTAATTTTTCATTGTATCCTCCAAAGCCGTACGGCTTTAAATATTCATGCTTTTATATATTATGTAAAGTATATTATATCATGTTAAATTTTAAAATCAACTTAAATAAATCTTAACAATAGCAACATTCATGCCGAAAAGCATAGAAAAGCATATGTTATTTTTTTATCACAAAATAGAAGAAAATGTAAAATTTCCGGCTAAATAATGAACACATAAATCTTGCATTATTTTAAATAAACGTTTATAATATAAAAGACATAAACGTTTGCATAAGGAATATTTACAAAACTTTATACACATAATTTCAGGAGGGTTTTATGAGAAAAAAAGTTTTATCCTTAGTAAGTTTATTATTAATTTTTACAATGCTGCTTTCTGCATGCGGAGGCAAGACATCTGCTCCTGCTGGAGAAACAATCAAAATCGGCTGGATAGGATCATTGACAGGGGACCAGGCCGTATGGGGAACATGTGAAAGCAACACAATAAAAATGCTTATTGAAGAAGTAAATGCAAAGGGCGGAATATTGGGAAAACAGGTTGAAGGAATTTATTATGACACAAAGGGCGATGCTGCTGAAGCAGTAAATGCCACAAAGAGACTCATAACTCAAGATGGTGTTGTAGCAATTCTGGGACCTAATGCCAGCGGACAGGCAATTTCTATTTCGGCAGTTCTGGAACAATACAAGGTTCCTGATATTGCAACAGTTGCAACTAACCCAAAGGTAACAGTAAGTGATGATGGAAAAGTTAAAGAATATAATTTCAGAGTATGCTTCATAGACCCATATCAGGGAGCTGTTGCAGCAGGCTATGCTTATGATAAATTAGGATTAAAAAATGCAGCAGTGCTTTATGACGTAGCAAGCGACTATTCACAGGGATTCACTGAATATTTTGAAAAAACATTTACAGAAAAGGGCGGAAAAATTGTAGCAAAAGAAGGCTTCAAGGAAGGTGATGTTGACTTCAGACCACAGCTTAGCAAAATCAAAGAAGCTAATCCTGATGTAATATTGATGCCTTATTATTACAAAGAAGTAGCTCTTAGTGCAAACCAGGCAAGAGAACTTGGAATTAAAGCTACATTAGTGGGAGGAGACGGATGGCCTTCAGACCAGCTGATGACAATGGCAAAGGATGCAATTGAAGGAAGCTACATAGTTAACCATTTGGATTTCAACGACCCAGAAGTTAAGCCTCTGCAGGATGCTTACAAGGCAAAATACAATCTGTCCATGGAACTTAATGGATACATGGCAAATGATGCATTCTTGCTATTGCAGGCTGCCATTACAGCTGCTAACAGCACAGATCCTGTTAAAATAACAGAAGCTCTCACTCAGGTTTCAGTGCAGGGAGTTACAGGAACAATTCAGTTGAGCAAAGAAAATCATAATCCGGTAGGAAAACAAGCTGCAATAGTTAAAATAGAAAACGGCGGCTATGTATTCCAGGAAAAATATGGAGTTGAATAAAATAAGGCGGGTATATCCCGCCTTCGTTTCAAAATCATCAGGAGGTTTTTATGAGCGGATTTTTGCAGCAGGTTGTTAACGGATTGTCCATAGGAAGTGTCTATGCTCTCATGGCAGTGGGTTATTCTCTTGTATACAGCATAATGAACTTTTCAAACTTCGCCCACGGCGGGGTTATTATGATTGGCGCGTATATAGGTTATTTTTGCCTCACATTGTTAAATATACCTTTTTTTGTAGCATTTTTATTGTCAGCCATTGGTTCCGGACTTTTGGCCGTAAGCATGGAAAGAGTGGTTTACAGGCCTTTGAGGAAGCGCAATGCGCCTTTTTTGTATTTTATTATATCTGCAATGGGAGCATCAATATTTCTTGAAAATATAGTTATCGCATCGCCAATTGGCCCTACATTCAGGACATACCCCGCTATTTTTGCTACGACGCCAATAATGCTTGGGAATATTGCATTGGGAAGAATAGACCTTTTAATGTTTGTTATATCTACAGTGAGTTTGGCTGCTTTGATATACATAATCGAAAAGACAAAAATAGGGCTGTCCATAAGGGCTACTTCCTACAACATCAAGGGAAGCACACTCATGGGAGTCAACGTGGACATGGTAATATTCATAATATTTGCAATGGGCGGAATACTAGCCGGTCTTGCAGGAATGCTTTTTGGCATGAAGTACACCGTGTATCCACAGATAGGAAACATTACCACAAAATCATTCATAGCGGCTGTTTTCGGCGGGCTTGGAAGTCTTCAGGGAGCTGTTATAGGTTCCATATTGCTGGGTCTCATTGAAACAATGGTGTCTGGATACTTTTCATCCCAGTACAGGGATTTAATCGCATTTGCTCTTTTGATATTTGTGCTTGTTGCAAAGCCAACAGGACTCATGGGCAAAAATACGGAAGACAAGGCATAGGAGGTTATCATGAGCTGGGGTTATATATCAGGTATTTTGATTTTATCAGGAATAAACTTAATGACGGTTCTGGGACTTTCTTTGCTAACAGGTTTCACTGGAATGTTTTCCTTCGGGCATGCAGGATTCATGGCCATAGGAGCATATACAGCCGCAACCATGACAATGAAATTTGCTGTTCCTTTCATACCTGCTCTTCTCATTGGAGGAATTGCAGCAATGATTGTCAGCTTGTTTCTTGGTAAACTGACACTTAATCTTAAGGGTGACTATTTCTGCATTGCCACACTTGGGTTTGGTGAAGCTACAAGACTCATTCTTGACAACCTGCAGTATTTTGGAGGAGCAAGAGGACTTTCTGGAATACCTACAGAAGGAACTACAACCTTATTAAATGTTGTTCTCATAAACATTGTTGCAGTATTTGTGCTGGTGAGCATTATAAGGTCAAGGCACGGAAGGAACATGGTCGCCATAAGGGAAGAGGAAATGGCAGCACAGATTATTGGAATAGATGTTTTCAAATACAAGCTGACTGCACTTGCCATTAGCGCACTTTATGCAGGAATTGCAGGAGGAATGCTTGCCCACTACCTGGGGTACATTCAGCCTACAATGTTCAAGATGGTGAAATCCACAGAAATGACAATAATTGTTATTTTCGGAGGATTGGGAAGCATTTCAGGAAGTGTTGTTGGAACAGTGCTTTTAACTTTCCTTCCGGAAATATTGAGAAGTTTCTCGGACTGGAGACTTGTAATATATGGAGTTGCAGTAATTCTCATCATGATCACAAGACCGCAGGGTTTAATGGGAGGAAAAGAAATAAGCTTCAAGAAAATTGCACTTGCAATTAAAAATAGGAAAATAAAAAAAGAGGAGGTAAAATCATGAGTGTGCTTTCTCTTAAGAAACTTACAAAAAGATTCGGCGGCCTCACGGCAGTTGACAATGTAAACTTCAGCATCGAAGAAGGAGAAATATTCGGTCTTATAGGGCCAAACGGTGCGGGAAAAACAACAATATTCAATCTTATTACAGCTATTTACAGCGTGACTGAAGGTGAAATTTATTTTTACGATAAAAAGCTTGCAGGACTTAAGCCCTTTGAAATAGCCAACATGGGTATAACAAGGACGTTTCAGAACATAAGGCTGTTTAAAAAGCTCAATGTATATGACAATGTACTGACAGCATGCCATAAGCTTGCTGATTACAGCTTATTGAACAGTGTTGTGAGAATAGGAAAATACAAGGAACAGGAAAAGTTACTTAACAGCAAGACGGAACAGCTTTTGAAACTAATGGGACTTTGGGAGTACAAAGATATTGTTGCATCAAATCTTCCATACGGACTACAAAGAAAGCTTGAAATAGCAAGGGCACTGGCACTGGAGCCAAGACTGCTTCTCCTTGATGAACCTGCAGCCGGAATGAATCCTGAGGAAACATTGCAGCTTATGGAGCTTATCAAAGAAATAAGAAACAAATTCAACCTTACGGTTTTAATTATTGAGCATCACATGGACTTGATAATGGGAGTGTGTGACAGAATATTTGTGCTTAATTTCGGCATCCCTTTGGCCATTGGAACTCCGAAGGAAATTCAGGAAGATAAGAAAGTAATAGAAGCTTATCTTGGAAAAGAGGAGGCACAAGATGCTTAAGGTTGATAATTTAAATGTTTATTACGGAGGAATTCATGCTCTTAAGGGAGTTTCCATAAATGTTGATGAAGGACAAATTGTATCAATAATAGGTTCTAACGGAGCAGGCAAATCAACCCTCATAAATTCAATCAGCGGTATTGTAAAATACAAGGAAGGTGAAATAACCTACAAGGGAGATAAGCTTCCAAGGCAAGCCCACAAAATAGTGAAAGCAGGAATATGCCAGGTGCCTGAAGGAAGAATCATATTTGCAAACCTTACGGTTATGGAAAACCTCAATATGGGTGCATTTTTAAGAAATGATAAAAATGACATCGAAAAGGATAAAAAAAGAATTTTTGAGTTATTTCCAATCCTTAAGGCAAGAGAAAATCAAATAGCAGGAACTCTGTCAGGAGGGGAACAACAAATGCTTGCCATGGGAAGAGGACTGATGTCCAATCCGGATCTCATACTCCTTGATGAACCGTCCCTGGGACTGGCGCCTCTACTTATAAACACAATATTTGACATAATAATTGAAATAAAAAATATGGGCAAGACAATACTTCTTGTGGAACAAAATGCATTCAAGGCCCTTTCAATAGCCGACAAGGCATATGTATTGGAGCAAGGAGTTGTTACACTGGAAGGAGATGCAAAATCTCTCATAAAGGACGAAAAGGTTCAGGAAGCTTACCTTGGCAAGAAAAATACACAGACTGTCTAGTATGGATCCCGATTTTAAATCGGGATTTTTTTGTTGATTTTATTTCTATATAATTGTATTATAAAATAAACATTATAAAGGACGGTGATCTAAATGAAACTTACTTATCTTGGGCATTCTGCTTTATTAATTGAGGAAGGACATTTCAAGGGAATTATAGACCCTTTTATTTCCGGTAACCCTTTAAGCAAAACAAGCGTGGATAGTCTCGTTGATATAACACACATTTTTGTCACTCACGGTCATGGAGACCATATTGGAGATGCAGTTGAAATCGCAAAGACCAACAATGCGCTTATCATTGCTAACCATGAAATTTGCGCATACCTTGCGAGGTTCAAAGTAAGAACCCACTCCATGCACATAGGAGGCAGAAGGAAGTTCGACTTTGGAACCGTAAAGATGACAAATGCTCTGCACGGCTCAGGAATATCTGATGGAGGAACCATCATATGCGGAGGAAATCCATGCGGCTTTATTATAGAAGTTGAGGGTATAAAAGTATATCATGCAGGAGATACAGGTCTTACACTGGATATGAAGCTTCTTGAAGACGAAAAAATTGATGCTGCTTTTCTTCCCATAGGAGGAAATTATACCATGGACGCTGATGATGCTGCAATTGCTGCTAGTTTTATTAAGGCAAAGATTACAGTTCCCATACATTACGATACTTTTGGCCTTATCAAGGCAGACCCGTTTTATTTCAAAAGCAAGGTTAAGTCGTCAGAAGTTGTTGTTCTGGAGCTAAATAAAAGCATTAATATTAATGCAAATATTTAATATGCATGTATTGAATAGTAAAAATTCATATGGTATAATGACAGGGCAGCACGATTAGGGGAGGTTCAAATGTTTGCTTTGATATTGATTTTAAATGACATTTACAAGCTTGATGAAATACATGAAGTGTTTTATGAGGAAGAAATTGGTGCAACAACAATTGACAGCCAGGGAATGGGAAAAGTGCTGTTGGACCACAATATAAATGTACCCATGCTTGCAAGCATGAGGAAGCTTATTGACGGAAGAAAACCCTACAGCAAGATAGTTTTCAGCATTATCAAAGATAGGGAAAAACTTGACGCCGTAGCAGAAAAAATACAAAAAGAACTTGATTATTTCAAAGAACCGGGTGTCGGATTCATGTTTGTAATGCCGGTAATAGAAGTATATGGTTCAAACACCGATGATATAAAGTGAAAGGCATAACTGCCTTTTTTTTATGCCCTAACCCTGTTTTTCCCATTTTATGCGACCGGAGGGAGCAGATAAAATGGTGAACGAGACTGCGCTATGCCCATGCCATGAAAAGTCTGTAAAGATATATAATATATTTGCAGATAAAAAACATAAATATTATTTAAAACCTGTTGACAATTCATAGGGGCAGTAATATAATACAATTAAAGTAAATGATAATGATTATCAATATCGAATAATCATGAAAAGGAGAAATATGATGACGCTAGACAATATCAAGCCTGGTCAAGGTGGAGTAATTACAGCAATAGGCGGGCAGGGGGCTCTCAGAAGAAGGCTGCTTGATATGGGGTTGACTCCCAACACCCGAGTTCAGGTAAGAAAAGTTGCTCCAATGGGTGATCCCATAGAATTGTCTTTAAGAAGCTACGTCTTGACTATAAGAAAAGAAGAAGCATCGAAAATTGAACTGAAAGAGGTATTCAGCATATGAAATATGTATTTGCCCTGGCAGGAAATCAAAATTCGGGAAAAACAACACTTTATAACAATCTGACAGGCAGTAATCAACACGTTGGAAACTTTCCCGGGGTGACAATTGAAAAAAAAGAGGGGCAGATAAAAAAGAATAAGGATGCGTACCTTGTGGATTTGCCTGGAATTTATTCACTGTCTCCATATACCATGGAGGAAGTTGTAACACGAGATTTTCTTCTCAAGGAACACCCTGATTTAATACTTAATATTGTCGATGCAACAAACATAGAAAGAAACCTGTACTTGACGCTGCAGCTCATGGAGTTATCAATTCCCATGGTAATTGCCCTCAACATGATGGATGAAGTGAGAGCCAGCGGTAATTCAATAGATGTAAAAAAACTATCGGACCATTTGGGAATTCCGGTTGTTCCTATATCAGCCAGCAAAAATGAAGGAATTTCAGAGCTTGTGGATGTGATCATGAAGACGGCCATGGAAAAGAAATCTCCAAAGAAACATGATTTCTGTACTGGAGATGTTCACAGAGCAATACATTCCATATCACATCTCATAGAGGAACAAGCTGAAAAATCAGGCTACCCCTTAAGATTTGCAGCAACAAAACTTGTTGAAGGGGACGAGCCCACAATGAAGGAGCTTGCCATTTCGGAAAGTCAGGCACACATAATAAGTCATGTGGTTGAGGACATGGAGAAATCTCTTGACACAGACAGAGAAGCAGCACTTGCAGACATGAGATACACATATATAGAAAAAATCTGCAGGGATACCGTGATTAAAAAACAGGAAACAAAAGAGCAGGTGCGTTCTGAAAAAATAGACAGGATTCTAACTCATAAGTATCTGGGCATACCAATATTCTTCAGCATAATGTTCTTGGTGTTCTGGCTAACATTCGGAGCCATAGGAGCGCCGCTGCAGGGATACTTGGAAACAGCCATTGGAGCATTCACAGAAATTGTTTCTGAGGCAATGAATGCAGCACAGGTAAGCTCATGGGTTTACTCACTTGTAATTGATGGAATATTTGCAGGAGTTGGAAGCGTGCTTTCATTCCTTCCTCTCATAGTAATATTGTTTTTCTTCCTCTCACTTCTGGAAGACAGCGGATACATGGCAAGAGTTGCATTTTTAATGGATAAAATGCTTAGAAAGATAGGTTTATCGGGAAGAAGCTTTGTTCCAATGCTCATAGGCTTTGGTTGCAGCGTTCCTGCAATCATGGCCACAAGGACTCTTTCAAGTGAACGTGACCGTAAAATGACAATTGTGCTTACACCGTTCATGTCATGCAGCGCCAAGCTTCCAATTTACGGAATGATTACAATGGCATTTTTCCCAGAAAATGCTGCGTTAGTTATGATAGCTCTCTATATGACAGGTATCCTTACAGCCATTTTGTCTGGACTTCTTTTAAAGAGTACAATATTCAAAGGTGAACCTGTTCCCTTTGTAATGGAACTTCCTGCATACAGAATTCCTTCAAGAAAAAGTGTATTGGTACACATGTGGGAAAAAGGAAAAGATTTTATACAAAGAGCATTTACGGTAATATTCCTGGGAACAATCATAATATGGTTCCTGCAGAGCTTCGACTGGTCATTGAACATGGTAAGCGACAGCACAATGAGTATTCTTGCTTCCATAGGAACTTTGATTTCTCCTTTGTTCATACCTTTGGGATTCAATGACTGGAGAGCTTCAACAGCTCTGATAACAGGATTAACTGCAAAGGAAGCCGTTGTGAGCACACTTACAGTTCTTACGGGAGCCGGAACCGACATTCAGCTTTCGGCAATTTTAAACACAATGTTCACTCCTTTAAGCGCATATGCATTTCTTACATTTACGCTTTTGTACATGCCGTGCATAGCTGCTTTTGCAGCAACAAAGAGGGAGTTAGGCTCAATGAAGTATGCAGTGTTAACTGCTTTATATCAGACACTGACTGCATTTGCAGCAGGAACGCTCGTTTATCAGATTGGCAGTTTATTCATAGGAGGTTAATATGAATGGTGCAGATTTATTAGTAGTAGGAACAATAGCAGCAATAGCTGCATTTGTAATAGTATACATGAGAAAACAAAAGAAAAACGGTGCTAGCTGTTCCGGTTGTTCCGGATGCAGCAAGAGCTGTTCTTCAAGGCAACAATAACTAACCGCTGAGAAATCAGCGGTTTTTTTATATGGTAGGAAAGTTTTCTTTTCTTTC
>NZ_CANG01000018.1:0-57614 GCF_000309315.1 Sedimentibacter sp. B4 | reverse complement strand
CTTGTACTTTACAAATAAATTAAAAATATATGATATAAAAATGGAGGATTTTTTATGCCAAAATGTATTCGATGCGGTGAATCATTTATCGTTAAAAATGATGATAATCTTTTGTCAAAATCTTTATGCCCAAAGTGTATCGAGTTTGAATATGCAAATAATATGATTATTTGTAACTTATGTGGAGAAGCATTTGAACCGGAAGAAACAATGGATGGAATATGTTTTGATTGTAGGACTATGAATTGTATTGATGAAAGAGATGATATTTTGCATATTCCATATGAGGAAGATTCCTTAGAAGAAGAGGAGAACTTATAGAAATTAGTAGTCTAAAATTATATACTTGTAATAGTATAATAAAGGAAATTTTATATTATTCGCAACTATTTTATTAGTCAATCACATAAATAATTTATCTAAGGGGGAAAACATATGTCAAGTTGGAGTTGTGATCAAAAGGTTTGTGCAAGCTGCAGATATTGGCTTGGTAAAAGAGATGTTGATTTTATGGCTTATTTTTTTGAATCTTTAATTGGACATGGTAAATGTGCTGCGCCAAAAGGTGGTTTTAGAGGTGTCGATATGGGTGAAGGATCATCATGTAGCGATTGGGAATCTTTTAATAATCAAGTATAAAAAAATAATGAAATTAGTTAAACAAGAATTGTAACATTGGAGGTGTTAAATAATTGGACAATCAATTAAGCATTTTAATAGATAAGTGCTGGGATTATTACGTCAAATACAGAGATATGCAAAACTCACCGATAGTTAATCCATGCATACCTGTTTTCTGGTTCGGTGATCTGAATAAGTATCAGAACGAAAGCTCTAAAAAGGTAATCACTTTAGCAATTAATCCTTCAAATGATGAGTTTAGATTAAAAAAAACAGATAATTATAATTTTATTAGATTTAAAAAGGGACAAGACATTTATACTAAGGACAAGTTAAATATAGTAGATAAGAACGTTTTTATTAGAACATTAAACAATTATTTCAAAGACGAGCCATATAGTTGGTTTTACAGAATGGAAACACCGTTAAATTGTATTAATTCAAGTTATGGTGAAGTAATTCAAAGCGGTAAATATTCAAATTATGCAATACATACAGATCTTTGTCCACTTTCAACTTTTAATAAATGGGGAAAGTTATCTGAAAATATTCAAAACCAATTGCTAATTGATTTTAAAAATATTCTTAATGATTTTATTGATTACTTAAATCCAGATATCATTTTATCTTCCTTAAGCGAAAATAACTTAGATAAATATTTTAATATTAACGCTAAAAAAGATTGCATAAAAAATATTGAAAATGACAATGGCGGTTTTATTAGAAAATATAAATATAATGATATTTACTTAATTAATGGTAGAAATATGCGAGGTACTCCATTTGGTGCAATGACATATGATTTTATAAAAAATTCATTAGATAGGATGGAGGCCTAATATGGATAATACGATTCCTAAAATTGTGCTGTTTGGTCATACAGGAACTGAACATTTGGACAAAAATAATTTGAAAGATAAAGATTGTCCGACCTATGATTTTGATAGAGTTATTAATAATCAATATATGCCTTGGAATGATGGTGATCATCACAGAAAATTTATAAAAGCAAAGGGAAAATATATATCAAAATTAGACGAAGATACATATTCAGGAGATATAGTTTTTTGGGGTGAATGGGAACCAGCTACTTCTTTTAACGTTATACAAAATAAGAATTTAAAAAGTGCTAAGAGTGAAGTTGAGGAAATAAGAAATAGTAATAAACCACATTATTTACATACTGTTGAATATTTAAAAAAAGAATCTGGAGAATATCTGCAAAATACAGATCCTTATGTTTTTGGAGATAATTTTTTCTATACTAATTGTAAACAATATAGAAAAGTAATGAAAAATTTAAATAAAGGTGACATAGTTTTATTTGGAACAACAGGTAGAGTCACAAACGAAAATAAGTATATGGAATTAGATACTGTTTTTGTTGTGGACGAAAAGGTTACTGTAATAAATATAAAAGATAATCCAGACTTTAGCACGTTTTCTGACAAAAAGTATGAATGTTTTAAGAATGTTGTACTTAAAAAAATATTTGAAAGAAAAAATAAAAGAACTGGAAATTTTTATGTCCAGAATGATGAAAAAACATTTATAATATATAAAGGAGCTACGATAGATAACCCTATAAATGGAATGTATAGTTTCTTCCCATGCAAAAAATATGAAAACGATTTGACGAATTGCTCATTTGGTAAGGTGTTGATTACAAATGAACAATACGGTGAATACTTGTATGTATCACTTCAAAATATTAATACTCCTACTGATAAAATGAAAGACAAAACACCTTTTTTACAATGCTATAAAAATTTTACAGGAATTAATGATAATGAAGTTGCTATTAAAGACTTCTGGCTAACTGTCGTGCAAACAGTTTTTGATCAAGGATGTTATTTAGGAGTTTATGCTGATGAACCTAAAATAATAAATGAAGAAAAGATGTAATTGTTAGAAATTTTTATACTTATAATAGTAAATAACGTAGGTAGTATGAAAATTTATCATATTTTTAAATTTTTAGCTGATGTCAGAAAGGTGATTTACAAAACCAACGCATAGAAATGAATAGTACATACTGAAGGCTAAACCACCAGAGAAGCATATTTTTAATTGATACAGCTCTCTTGAAGGCTTTATACCTGGCAACTTTTGATGCTACTAAAAAGTAGAGTATGCCTCTTAGAAATTAGGGTAAAGTCTACGGTGAGCTCTCAATAATGTTTGAAGGCAGACTTAAATAGCTCACTAATCAAAAAACAACACCCATTTCAAGGGTGTTGTTGACATACAATTTAACATTATTTATACTGTTTCTAAGCATATCTGATCTAATTTTTATCATGTATGTTTAGAAATTTATCATAGAAAGTCATTTTACAGAGATTCTTTCACACACTCAGGGTGTTGTGACATCTATATTATCGCAATTTAAATATTATGCTACTTTGTCGTCGTAATTAACAATAGCAATTTCGGTTAAAGCATTTTTAAATAAGTCTATAATTTTTTCGATTCGTTTCATTACTTCATTTTCGTAAAATACTTCTCCACATTGATCACAAACTAAAGAAGGAACATTTTTTATAATTATAATACTTCCGTCTAAATTCAAAAAGTAGTTAGTATTTTTATTTATCTTATCACCTTTGCACAAAAAACACTTCATATTTATTGCTCCTTTCTTTTTTTAGCCAGGTTCCCATTTATTTATACTTGGAAAGTATACAGTTATTATCCAAAACTTATTATATCCAATTCAACAATCATAGAGTAAAAATTGATTATTTATTTTTAATCCTAATATTAAATAACTACAATAAGGATAATCATCCGGATATTCTTCAATTATCTCGCCGCTTAAAATACAATTTTCAATTTCGGCAGTTTTTATACCCTTTGCAAGCATCTTGTAGCAAAACATGTTGACTCCATATTATAGAGCTTTCTTTGCATAGTTCCTTTATATTTAGTAAGACTTCTTGCACTAAGCAAACATCCTTTCTTTTATTATTTAATACCTTAATCTTTAATTTCATTATATCATATTTTTGGTTTATTGTAAGAGTTTCATATTTCAAAAATACATTTGTTTTTGTTCAAATGGTACAAATTATTGTGATAATACTTTTAATTTATAGCAGTATATAATAAATATGGTATAATTAGGTAAACTAAGTATATGATAAGCAGGAAGGAAATCGTTATGAGATTAGAAAAAATTAAAAACGATATTATAAATTATGATAATAAAACAATAAATCTTGATAATTTGAAGTTTATTATATCCGGAGGCAATATCGAAAAATTAAAAGAATTTACTGGATTTAAATATAATGAATTTATTGATATTGTTAATAACCTTATTGAAAATGAAATTATTATTCCTCAAGGAAAAGATAAAAAAACTGGCAAAATGAAAAATAATAAAGTTGATAATTATTATAAGCTTCCACTTAAATACAATATTATGAAGCCGGACTGTAAAGAAATGCCTATGGAATATATAAAAGAAATTAATTTATTGTACGGAATGAATTTTGAAAAGCCAGTATTTAAAAAACCTGATTTATACGTAAAATATCGCAAATATATAAAGATAATTAGCAATTATCTCAGGGAGCACAAGGATAAACCAAATGAATTTATAAGCATAAATGAAAGGAGCTATGAACTTTTTGGAGATGAAAAATTATTAAAAGACCAGGATAAGTTCTCGGAAAAATTAGATATATTAAATACGATTGGTATAAACGAAGTAGATTTGCATTGTAAAAGCAATTATGACCCTTTACTCGTTATATTAAGCAGCTCATTTTATTCTAAACCTGCAAGAAAAATATTAATTATAGAAAACTTAGATACTTTTTGGACTTTTCAAAAAATCATATTTAAAGATAAAATAATTTCTGATATTGATATGCTTATTTACGGACATGGAAATAAAATTACTGGAGGTTTTAAAACTTATGAGCAATATGAAATCACAGGTTATGATGAAATCTTGTATTTTGGAGATATTGATTCTTCTGGCCTTTGTTTTTTTCTAAGATTAAAAAAGGGATTCCCACAATTAAACTTTAAATTATTGAAAAAAGCTTATGAAATGATGATAGATTCTACTATGGATAAAGACAAGCTGCCAAATAGAGGTGAGTTTCAAGAGAAATTGAAAGATGAAGAATTAAACGAAATACTTGAAATGTTTCATGAAGCTAACCACAAAACTGTTATTAGAGATATGATAGAAAAACAAACTTATATTCCTCAAGAGGCTCTAAATTATTCAATTTTAAAAGAAAGGTGGACATCTTATGATGGACAATAAAAATGAAATTGTAGATAAAATCGCATCAGAAATTCATTTGCGCATGATTAACCTTAAAAAGTATGATCCATATTTCATGTTGAAACGTTCTAACAAAAAATATCCTGATATTGATATGTGCAGTATAGTGTTAGGATTGTTGGGTTACCTGCTTTATGAAGTAGAAATTAAGCAAAAGAATATAATATATAGCGACATTCAAGATTTCTTATTGAAATATACAAAGGTCATTTTTAATAAGACATGGGAAATTGAAGAAATTAGAGATTTTACAGATTATGTATTAAATAAAATGCAAAATGATGGTTCTCCATTTATTTATGATGTATTAAATGTAGAAAAACAGAAAATGGAAGAACATTATGTAAGATATATAACATTTTCATATAATGAGGCTGTAGATAAAAACTGTTACAGTATAACGACAGAAGGCATTGATTTTTATTTACAGACTAAAGAATTCTCAGAAGAATCAAAAGTAACCATACATCTTTTATTGCTTAAAAAAATGATTGAGAATAATGACTACTCAAGTGCTTTAAATCAAATTATAAACGTAAACGCAGAGGTTAGAAAGCTTATTTTAAGAAAGCGAGATATAGTTGAAGCTTTAATAACTAACGGGATCAAGGCTTTGCCCATGTACGAAAGTTATAAAGTATCAATATTAACAAAATGTGATGAAGAGAAGGATTTGTTTCAAGCTACAGAAACCACTATAAATGGCCTACTAATACATTTAAATGAAATAGCTCCGGATACAATGACAAATCAACAAAAGCTCGCACAATTTAAATTGCAGGAAATTGGTGATGAATTAAAGGCTACTATTGAAATTCATAATTTATTGATAAACCAAACTGTTGAACTTGGAAGACAAAAAGAAGAAATTTTATTAGGAAAAAGAGCTAACTCTTTTAAAGAAAAATTTGATTTTGAAACCTATCTACAGGGTGTTTCGAGAAATGATAATGCTTTATTACTTGAACAAGCTATACTTCCGTTGCTGTCTACAAACTTCGAATTGACTTTTTCAGAAGAGAAAATCGAAGACATGGAATTGATTAAAGAGAAAAAACGAATTAGTGAAGAGTACCACACAATGTATGAGGGAGATGGAGAAGATTATGTTGGATTCACTCATGTAATCGAAAAAAGAGTAATAGCTAATTACACATTGTTTCTTAATGTACTTTTCGATTATTTAATAACAAAAGAAGAGATAACAATCAAAGATTTTGTTGATTATTTAAAAGATAAAGAATATTTAGAAATCTTATACAATCCAGACTTTCATACTTTTCTTTTTCAGTTTTATAGTTATGCGACATTTCAGGCCAGCAACAATAAATGTGTTGCGTCATTAATGAGATTTCATGATTTAAATAAATATGTTCGTGAGTACCTTAATTATGCAAATGAAAAACAATTAAAATTTGAACCATTAGTAGCACAGGTTGTTAAAAACAAAAAAGAATATGCACCTTTACAGAAAACTATATTAGAGCTTTACTCAAAAGAAAATGGCGAAGAGTTAATATTGATTAATGATCAGGAAGGGCAAGAATCTAATATTACTAACTATACAATAAGGAGAATGAGCTTAGATGAACAGTGAGAAAATTAAAATAGCTGCAGAAATGTTTAGTATTCTACTTAGGAAAAGACAATTGACAGAGGTAAATGATTCATTGCTTTATGGGTATTACTTAAATGATATGGAAATAAGATTAGCTTTAGAATCTATGCTTGATGGTTTGGGTTTTTATCTTTTTAACTCAGGAGATGCCATATATCTTTCCGTAAAAAAGGATAATATTACATTCGGATATACAAACCAAAAACTTAGAAGTGTATTAAAAATTACGGACAATAAAGAGTTATATATTTGTTATTTTATAATGTATGTGCTAATGCTTACATGTTATAAAGACAGTTCCGCTAATACCTTAAAATTGTATATTATTAACACAGATTTACTTAAAGCTGTGAATGATAAATTGAAATCTATGGCTGAAGACAAAGAATATGATGAAAAGAAAGAGGAGGGTTTTGCTTATATGTATACGGTGTGGAATGTCCTTCCTGATATTAGTATTAAGTCCAAGGAAGAAGATATTCATGAGCAGAACAATACTTCAACTAAAATAGGTTTTATAAATAAGGTGCTTAATTTTTTTAATGATGAAGGGTTGTTAAGAAAAAATGTAGAAGAAAGAACATATTCGCCAACTTCAAGATTTAGAGTTATAGTGGAAAATTACTTTTCAGACAGAGAAAATAAAGCTGAATTAAACAGCTTAATAAATGAATAAGGAGATTGGATAATGCCAGCTATTAGAAAAATTAGAATTTGTGGAATTACTTATAATGATGGTAATAATATAGCGGATAACTTGTTGCTTGATTTTGAAGGTTTAAATTCAACTTATGAAGCTATAAACGGATTAGGTAAGTCGTTTATCTTACTTTGTGCATTACAGACAATCATTCCTAATTCATATTTGGTTGCTAAGAATCCTTTTAAAAAAGTATTTAAAGGTTCCAATGCAACTAAAGCAGCTCATGTTGTAGTTGAATGGGAGTTGGATGAAGGTTATCCAAGCAAGTATCTATTGACAGGATTTTGTGCGAAGAAGAAAAACGGCGAAGATAAATATACTGAAAATCAAGAAGATGATGGTATTGATAAAAGTGCTTCAATGGACTATTTCAATTACTTGATATCATATAACTCTCCTCATGAGTATGATGCAGTACATATTCCTTTACGTAAAGAAAATGAAGCAAACGAAAAGACTATAATAAACTATGAAGGATTAAAAACTAATCTTCAAAAATTTAAGAAAGAAATTGGACTTAAAAATATTAGTGTTGAAATATATGGTCCAAATGAAGCGAATGACCTAACTTCTTATAAAAAAAGCCTCGCTCAGTATAATATTATTGATACAGAATGGAGCATGCTTAGGCAAATAAATGCCGGAGAAGGTAATCCAATAGAAGGGTTCTTTAAAAACTACAAAACTGCAGATGCGTTTATTTTAAAGTTCATAATTCCTGAAATAATTGAAAAAAGTTATATGTGGAAGCATAATAAGGATTATCAGGATAAAGAAAAGCTTGCTAATACATTGTTGGATATGAAAGATCAATTAAAAGAACTGACAACAAAGAGAAGTATTCTTGCCGAGTATGATTACATGATTAAAGTAATAACAGAACTTGTAAGTATAGAAGAACGGTTAAAGACTGTATTTAAAAACAAAAACGATTTAGAAGAAAAATTATGTATGGTAATTAATTATTTAATTGCTCAAGTTGACGAACTTGAAGAATATAAGGAGTTATATAAAACAGAATTAATAACTCTCGACCAAAATAGAAAGGATACAGAAAAGAAACAGCTGTCTGTAGTAATTAAGAAGAAATTAATAATAGTTGATGAAAAGAATGAAGAATTAAAAGAACGTACAAATGAATTAAACATTGAAATAGCAAAAAAAGAGAAAATAGAAGAATCTATAAAGTTTGCAAATTCCGGTAATGCATATATTGAATATAAAAAGGCTAAATCAGAATATAAGGAACTTGAACTTTTAAAAGAGAAAAGAGAAGAAAATGTAACTGATTTAAAAAAACAAAGAAATCATTATGGCACTATATATAGACATCATATCAATAAACAAATATATGATATCGAAGATAAAGTAAGTGAACTTAAAAATGATAGAGACTTATTGGTTGAAAAGCAAAGTTCCCTTTATGATGAAAAAGAAGCATTGGGGAAAGAGCATTCTGATTTGAAAGCGAATATTGATGTTTTAGGAGAAACAATCGATAAGAAGGAAAAGACAATAGAAGAATTAAAAACTAAGCTTTTAAGCTTAGGTGTAATGGACTTTTCTGAAGATTCATTTGTTAGAAGTAAAGAGCGACTTGCAAAGCTTGAAAATGAAGAGGATTATCTAAATCAAGAAGTGCAGTTTAAACTACCTATAGAGAGGACTCAACGTGAAAATGATAAGCAAAATGCTGAGGAAAGCTATAGCCGTTTAAATGATAGTTTGTCTCAAAAGGCTTCCAATCTTGAAGCATATAGTAACCAGAAAGCTAAATATTTAGAGATAGCTGCTGATTATGATGTCCCATATCAATCAAAACTTAGTGTTGTAATAACAAAAGAAATCGACAAATTAAAGATTGAAAAGCAAAAGAAAGAAGATGAGTGTAACGCACTTTCTTCCTTGATTAAAAATCTTAATGAACAGAAGCCTTTAGGTGTTCATCAAGAGTTACGCTATGTTTTTGATAGGATGAGTAAAATATATAGCTCTGCTCAGTTAGGTATTGATGATATTGAGGGACTTGAGTCGGATGATAAAAAGGACATCCTTGAAAAAAATATCTTGGTTCCTTATTCAATAATATTATCAGATGAACATTTTGATGATTTTAGCAACAATAATGATTTAAGATTGTCTTTTGGTGATTTAGCAGTTCCAGTAATTAGTCGTTCCACGGTTAGAAGTCGAGACAAATTAAATCTTAGTTCAGTACAATTTTCTACAAAACCAGTTGATTTATTTATTGATGAAGATCTAATAAAAAGAGAAATAGAGAAAAAGAAAAAAGAATTAGAAGAAAGAAGAAATGAAGAAAATATACTGAAAACTTCTATTTCAGTATTGGATGGTCATTTGAAAATAGCTACAAGATTTGAATTTTCTTATGTTGAAGATTTCGAGAAAACTATAAATGATGAGATAGCTCAAATTAAATCTGAAATCACAAAAGTAAAAGAAAATATAAGTTTGCTTGAAGAAAAAATAAAGAATTTAATTTCATTGCATCAGTCAAAGAAAGAAGCTTTAGATAAATTAAGACTACAAATAATAGATGAAAGGGAAATAGTTATTGCTCTTGATAGTTTTATAAAACTTGATAATGAGTTATCTGTTGAAATACCAAAATTTGAAACTCTTGAGGAAAAAGAAGAAAAATTAAATAACATCCTAACCAAAAAGAATGAAGAATATAAAATAAATGACAAATCTTTAGTAAGTATGAAAGATACAATTAGAGATAAAGAAAACGAAAGTTCTAAATTAAAAGAATTATTGCAGGATGTTAATACAAACATAACAAATGTTGAAATAAATCATTTGGATTATTTAAAAGTAAAGATAGATGAAGCAAGGGAACAATATCAATCTATTCAAAAATCTATTCAGGAAAAAGACGGTGGATTAATCGACTTAGTTAAGCAAATGCAACAGAAAGAAGATGTATGTGGAAAAGCTGTTGAAGTTATGAATTATCATGGATATACTTTAGACTTTTTGGTCGATAAAGATAACTCAGCAGCTATATCGTCTACTTCATTTGAGAAACTGAAGGCTCTTGATATTGAAAAAGATGAAGCTGAAAAATTAATTGAGCCAATTAAAGGGAAAAAATATAAGCTTGAGGCTGATATTGATAATTTAAATGCCAGTATTAATGAGTTAAAGGATAAATTTAAAGAAATATGTGATTCATATTATGATGATGAGCTTTTTAACAACATTAATGATCTGGACAAATATGAAGAGAGCTTAAATATTGAATTCAGAAAGATAATGAAACAAATTGAAGAGTATAAAAAGTCTTATGCGGAGTGTACTGAAAAAATAGACGCTTTTTCTAAAAAATTAGATAGTGCTAAAACTCAAAAAGAATCATATGACATTAAATTTAAAACCGATGAGTTAAGTGAAGATGTTAATGTAATTGACGGATTCGGTGGTAACATAAAAAAATATAAAAAGGATATTGATTCAATCAGCGAAAATATCATTATTACTGTTAATAAGGCAAAAGAAAAATTCAAAGTTGCAAATATTAGTAATTTTACTACTGAGTTAAATGATATTAATATTCCAAAAACATTGAAAGATGTTGAGTTTCAAATTAATTCTATGATAGGGGAAGAGGGTTATATTGCTATTATAGAAAAAGAAAAGAGCGAAATAGAAAAAAGTATAGAAGATTTAAGAAGATTGAAAGAAGAATTTGTAGAATTATGTTCTCAAAGATGTAATGAAGTTTTAAATGACATTAAGAAGTTTTCTATATTATCGAAAATTGATATTAAAGGTAATCAAAAGGAAATTATAAGATTAAATACAAATAATGTTCCTGAACCAGAATATAGAAAACAATGTTTAAGCGACTATATAGATAAACTTATAGAGGAGATTGAGAGCTATGAAAAAAATGAAGATAAAGAAAAGTATCTAAAAGAAAAGTTATCTCTCTCAAATCTATTTAGTAAAAGTTTTAATGAATTAAGAAGATGGGATATTGATGTGTATAAGTTCGAGGACTTAGCAGATAATAGCAGACCTCAGAAATGGAAAGAAATTGTTGGGTCAACCGGCCAAATTAATACTACCTACTTAATGATTGCAATTTGCTTAATTTCATATATTAGGAAGTTGTACAATAGAAATTCCAATGATACAAGAAAAGTAATCTTATGTGACAATCCCTTTGGTTCAAGCGGTGCAACGTATCTATATGAGCCATTAATGCAGCTACTTGAAGTAAATAATATTCAATTTATATGTCCTGGTTTTAATATACCTGCAAGTTTACTTGGATTATTTAAAGTAAATTATGTTTTAGATCAAAAATTGTTGCCTAATAATAAACTATTGTTAGTTACTAAAACTCTCGAAGGCAGAAAGCAATCTGATAATTATGATTATCTTTTCTCAGGATTACAATTAAAATTAGAGGGTTTATAACATATTTAAAAGCGAAAACTTTTAAAATTGTTAGGTTTTAAGTTGAAAAAGTATATATATCATTTTGCATGTGTTTTTTTGCTTAAATTTAGTTTCTAAAACTTGAATGATAAGTATGACTATATCATTAAATAGATGTATTATTAATTTGGCTATATGTCTATAAACTGAAATATCAAGGGCTGTCTTCATACTAAAACCTGAAAACATTAAAAACTCCTCATATTTGTAACGGGTTTACTTCAGAGGTGCAAAATCGATTTTTACAGTCACTTTTGCAACGAGTTTTTTAATAATATTTGCAACAAAAAAAGCATGTAATTTTTATTGAATTGCATGCTTTTTTGCGTAATTTTGTTTCGCATAATTCTAACATTGCGTCACAAGATATAGTTGTCCTTTTTATAAAAATATATTATTAACTTTTTTGTTTGCTTCCGTTAAAAATTGATACGCAGAGATTCCAGAATATTGCTTTGAAAACTCATTAGTTACTTCAAGCGAAATAGTACCAGAATACCTCGTTGATTTAATTTTTCGTGCAACAGAAGCCCAGTTTATTGTGCCCTCACCTGGAATTCTGTGTTGGTCATTAGTCCCATCATTATCATGTAAATGTAAAGCCATTAGTTTATCTCCATACATACCTAACAAATCCATCTCTTTTGAATAACAGTTTTCATGTCCACTATCATAGCAAAATCCAAGTCGTCTTGACTGAATATTTGAAAATACAAATTGGAGATATTCAGGTTTTTCCAAATTCTCGAATGCAATATTTACACCATACTGTTCTGCTAATTCAACAAGATATTTAATCCTATCTAAGCCAAGTAACGTTGGAGGTGGTGGTGAATCTCCATTTGTAAGATGAATTACTACAGTAGGAATGTTATGGTGATAGCAATCTAAAATACATTGAGAATACCTCTTAACAATATCTTCAGCATTTATATTTTCCGCCCAAATAAAATTAGTTTTTTCAAATGGTGCATGTATATTCTCTACTTCTAACCCTACAGCTCTTGCCATTCTTGGTAAAAGAATTTTATCTCCATCACAATCAATAAATTCATCTCCCCACCAAATAAATACATAATCAAAACCAGCTTCCTTTATTAATTTAAATCTTTCTTTATTGTCTATTTGGTATCCAAACCAGAAATATATACCTGTTTTAATCATTCATATCACCCAATTCTCAATATTCCACTTTCTGACGTAAAATTTTACTTATGCGAACTGATACTATATTAATATTATAACATGAATTGTAAATTTTTCCAAAACACTTATGTTTATTTTCAACAGAAATAAAGTTTAAGTCGAATTTTTACATAACTATTTACACATATTTTTGCAGTCATTTTTACAATCAATTTTGCACATGTAATAAATTTATTACAACTGTTTTTTCGTATGTAAAAACCTATGCAAAAATCAATGTATTTTATATTTAAAGGCAACGTAAATATTGAAATTTAGACAAAATTAAAGAGTGCAAAACTTATTGTAATTTTGCACTCAAAAACATTTATAATTTTGTTGTTTGCACCCTTAAAGTAAACCCGTTATCATATTTGAAGAGTTTTTTAATTGTGGACGATTTTTTTAGGGTGCTGATGGAAAAACACTATAGATTGTATACAAATGTATTATAGCGAAAAATATACCATAAAAGTATAGTATGTTCTCGAAGAGAAAACGGCTGTATATACCGTTTAAATTGAGCACCCAAACCGTTCATGGTTGAGCATTGTTTCCGTTTCGATTGAAATGTTACCGCATTATATTGAGCAAGTTCAGCTATGTCACCTTTGGAAAACCAAAGCGATAAACCTTAGGGCTTGGGGCAAAGCACCAATAAGCCGGAGGCTTAGATTCAGTTTATTATAGTATTGCAGATATAGATTGCAAAACTTGATAATCATTAAAATAAACTATAAAACAGAGCAAAATTATCGTTGCTCAACTGTTGCGGAGGAGTGCTCAATTTTATCGTTCTACATGCTAAATGTAGTTCGTAATATTTACGGCTAAAATTTCAACATTGTACGTGAAATGATTAAATTGCAACATATATAAACAGCGCCCGATTATTGGAATATATAATTTGTCTTTTACATTATTGAATATATGTTTGTTTAGTGCTATAATTAAGAAATAGATGGTAATATTTACATTTACTGTATGACAAAATTAATGTGTTAAATCTACATGCAATAAATCATTCGATAGAATAATATTATAAAGGTTGTTGAAATGGATGATAATATTAAAGTAAAAAGGATAGAATCATTGTCTGATTCTATTATAGTATTTATAAGCCCTATAATAGCATATTTACTTCAATATGTATACGAAATTGGATATACAAGATATTTTGGAATACCGATTGAGTTTATTTCAATTGATATTTCAAAATTTCTTTTGATTTTAGGAGGATCATGGAGTGTAATTGTTTTTTTATTTTTCTTTATAAATTTATTGATAATACTTTTTCATGGAGTTGATAATTATATAGTACGAGAAATAAAATCGCATATACCAATGGCTTTGATTTGTATCATGACAGCAGCTATATATGGAAGAAGTAATTGGAAGATTGCCTTACCATCAGTATTTATTTTTGTTTTTGTTGTACTTTTAACTTTTGTATTACCGTTATTAACTCAACGAAGTAAATTGACATATAGAGAAAAACTTGAAGCACAGGCAAAAATGGAAAGGGAAATAATAGATATATCTTCAATTCTTTATAAATTAATAGGTAGAAGTGGTATGCTGCTTGTAATAACTTTAATTATAGCTTTTAATTTTTCTTATAATACTGGTGTAGCAAACGCTATGAACAAACAGGATTTTATTACAATATCCAATAAACCAGATACTATTGCACTCTGTAAATATGGGGATTTTTTAATTTGTAGTAAAGTTGATAAAATAAATAAATATATTACTAAAGAATTTTCTATAATTAATATTCATGATAAACCAAATATTATATATAAGATTGAAAATTTTACAAATTATACTGTAAAGAAATAAAACGCTAACAAAAGGGGTGTTTTGACTTCGACTTAATGCTTGATAATTCTTATACTTTGGGTATAGTAGACACATATATATAAGATTAATACTTTATGTTACATGATATGTTGTGATAAAAAATAATTAAAATACAATGATTATATATGGAAGGAAGTATTACTTTATGGCTCCTGTTCTTTACTTGAATTCTATTCAAGATACTACGCTATGGAAACATTTAAATACTTATTATACTGATAAAGATGGATTAGTTGCTAAAATTTTAGCTTCAAATCTTATTAGCATTTGTGAAGAGGCATCTAATCGAATGAAAAGTTTTCCCTCACTTCATAATCAATATACTCTTCATGATGAAGTTCACTTATTACGAGTTACAGAGTTAATGGCGCAATTGATATCTGAAAAGATTATCGAAGAATTAAATCCGGTAGAAGTAGCATTGTTAATTTTATCAGCTTTTTTTCACGATCAAGGTATGATATTAGATAATGAAGAGATTAAATGTTTAAATGTCAATCCGGATTTTCAATTATTTAAGAATAACTGGATTGTTGAACATCCGAACTTGATTGAAATAAGAAAACTTTTATTAGATAATAGTTTAAGTATTACAGAAAAAGAAAAAATCAGACAAGCAGAAAATGAAATGCTGGATGCCTTGTTAACGGATTATATAAGAATAAAACATGGTGATAGATCAGCAAACTATATTAGAAATAATTATCATGATGATAAGCGATGGGTTGTTTCGGGAGTGAATCTTTATAATTTAACAGCATTACTTTGCTTATCTCATACTTTACCTACAACGTATCTAACAGCCTTAAATGGATTTAATTTTGATGAATCTGTTGGAAATTACTTGGTTAATATGCCATTTTTAGCTGTAATCCTTAGACTTGCAGATATATTAGATTTTGATCGTGACCGTACACCAGATACATTATATCGAACTATACACTTTAAAAATGATATTAGTTTCCTTGAATGGGCTAAGCATAGGTCAGTTGATGGTTGGATTATTCAAAGTGACTTAATAAGATTTACTATGAAATGTGAGCATCCTATATATGAGCGTGTGGCAAGGCAGTTTATGGATTGGATAGATGATGAGCTGTCAAGTGCTAATGCTTTATTTCGTATGTTTCCATCATATAAGTTAAATTCGAATATAAAATTACCATTAACAGTTGATCGATCAAGAATTGAAGCAAAAGATAATAATTACATATACCATGATTTGGAGTTTTCTCTTTCAAGAGATGAGGTAGTTAAACTTCTTATGACCAATAATTTATATCAAACACCTTCGCTATGTATTAGGGAATTACTTCAAAATTCTTTAGATGCTTTAAGACATTATAAAGCATTATTAAAACGTGATCTTTGTGTTGATTGGGCTAAAGGAAAAGTAATATTTAAGCATTACTTAGATGAATACGGTTATGAGATTGTCTCTTGTATTGACAATGGTGTTGGCATGGATGAAGATATCATAATTCGTTTCTTAACAAATGTAGGTAAAAGTTATTATCGTTCACCAGAATTTATAAAAGAAAGAGTAACATTTTCATCATTAGACGTTGATTTTGAGCCTTGCTCTCAATTTGGTATTGGCTTTATGTCTTGCTTTATGATAGGTGATAATATTAAAATACAAACACGAAAATATTATAGTCAAGAAAGAGGAATTGGGAAGCCATTAATAGTTGAAATTAATGGACTAAACGGAATTGTAGTTATACGAGAAGGTAACGACGATCAGCCTGTAGGGACAAATATAGAAATAAAAGGACGGAAAAAACCTAATTACTTGGATAAATGGAATGATAATGTGCAACTTGTTGAAGTGTTAGGGGGGTATGCAATAGCATGTGAATTTCCAATAGAAGCATATTGCAGTATTCGTGAAATTGAGTCTTCAGTTGCAATTCAATCTAATATTGCAATTCCTAAAACAGCAATGGAGATAAATAATTTAATAAATTATTCAACCATAGAACAAAAATTTTCTGAGGTAAATCCATATTTAAATGGCTCTATAAGGGCAAGCTTTTTAACAAATGAAAATGGAGAATTAACTCTTTCAAATTCTGAAGCTTCATGGTCGCTTCCGGAAAAATATAATAAACCAATACTTATGTCAGCAATTGGGCAAAAGATTGAACATTATTTCCATTCTGATTTAGGACAAACATGCCTTGATGGAATATTAGTATGTGGTTGCCCTGGAAAAGAAAAAGAGTGTAGACATTTGAGTTGGCGTGCAAATGTAATAGATATAGGTGAAGAATCATTTGTATTAGATATTAGAGGTCAGATAAAGCCAATAATTACACCTGCAAGAATACCACCAGAACGGGGGAGAGAAGATAAGTCCTGGAGAAGAATACAAAAAATTGTAAATATAGCTCAAGGTAAGTTGTGGGAAAAAGTTTTGTTCAAATTTAATAAGCAGATTGATTTAGAATTGTTTTGGCAATTGACTTCAATTTATGATTTCTGGGTTCCTTGGTTGAAAGCAGATACGATATGGAATAATATTTCATTACCAATTGTATCAGAAAATTATATTATTCAGTGGAAAAAGATCTCAGAATTGGGTACAGTCATCCCGATAGAAAACAATAAGGCTTTTGAGTTTATTGATCAAAATAATTCTAAAATTACTCCATATGATAATTTGATTAAGTGGAATTCGAAAAGCTACGGCCGGGATATTACTTCTAACATAAATTATACAATTATTGGAATGTCTACAGTAAAACTAATTGATAAAAAGATTTTATTAGACATAAATAAACCATTTGATTGTGAAATTGTCCCATGGGAACATACTCTTCATTTATCAATTGGATGTATACCATTGATACCTTTTAGTGGGGAAATAAATAGTTATGTTTCGGTTCAATTACCATTTAGATGTATTAATAGAAATCATCCTCTAACAGAACTTGCTTATAAAACTCAGTATGAAACTGGAGCAAGAGAGATAGATGAATTTGCAAAAAGTGCTGTTTTATGTTTAAGTGATTCGGATACATTAAAATTCCTGAATAGTGAAAATACACAAGTTGGATATTTGATGCATCGTTTAGGACATCTATATAACTCAATCAATTGGGCTGAATATGAAGACGAACTTGCACCTCCATATAAGGTGTGGGTAGATGGTAAAGGAAGCATAGAGATTAGTTCAAAAGAGTTAGAACATTGGGCTAAAACGAGTCCTCTTAAAGAATAATATTTTGAAATTGAAAAAATTAAACCAGTGATACTTATAAGCATTATTAAAAGATATTTAGAATAAAATAATTTCTAATAAACTTATTCATATATTTGGTACAATATCGTAATTAAAAAATGATTGAAAATTTGGTGTTATATTTAAAGGGAAACCAGCTACATATAGATGAAAAAGATATTATAGATAACATAAAAAAGTTAACTGATTTGATTCGTAATTTAACAAAGTTATAGTATTTTTCGCAGTTATATAAAGACGTTATTACCATCGGTTTAAATATAACGCCTTTAAATTGAGTGCATTATTATTTTGAAACTTCATGTCTATAAGTTTTAATATAAATTGTGGATATAAACTGGTACGGTCCGCCTCCATACCTAAATATGGAAAAGCATTAAAAACTCTTCAAATTTGAAGAGTTTTTTTATTATGGACGATTTCTTGTCTAGATAAAATTTTTATAGTCTTGTTTTTCATTATTTAACCATTTCAAATAATATTAACTAATTAATAATATGTGTAAAATTTTATAATAAAACAAGGTTTGAGAATTATTGTAATAAAGATGTTTTTGAGTGTGAGATTTTACTAAATTTTGCACTCTTTAATTTTGCCCTATTTTATTCCTTGCTAATTTTGAAATAGTCACATATCAATTGGCTGGTTTTGTTTTATTTAGTTGGCTGTTTGTTCTATTAAAATTGTATGATACAATTCACTCTATAGTAAGGGGAATAAACCTAATATTAATAAGAATAATTTAAATAGAGGTATTGAAAATGAAAATTAATGATTTTAAACTTGAATGTTATTTTGGACGGTATGAATTTACTGCACCGTATTTGCTGACTCAATCTGATTGTGAATCCATGACAACAAAAGAATCACTTTCTATGGAACCTGGTGCTGAAGAAGAATATTTAAATCAATGGTTGGGATATACTGAAACATGGGGTGATCCAGAGTTAAGAAGATTAATTTCCACATTATATAATGATATGACAGCAGATGATGTGTTAGTTTTTCACGGAGCTCAGGAGGCTATTTTTGGATATATGAATGTATTGCTCGATGAAGGGGATCATATGATTGCTATGTACCCTAACTACCAGTCCGTTTTTGAAGTGGCTAATTCAATTCCAAACTGTGAATTTTCAAAGTGGTATATAAAAGATGATGGAACAAAATGGACAGTAGATTTCGACGAACTTGAAGCATTAATAAAACCGAATACTAAAGTAATCGCAGTTTGTTCTCCTAATAACCCAACGGGATATACTTTTACAAACTTTCAGGAACACCCTTATGTCCGTATCCCATTCTAAAATATTGATCACCATACCATAGATATCTGAAGGTAACAACATTACTCCCTTCTTGTCAACAGCAAGCTGACAGAAATCCTTAACAGGCATATCAATCAAGAGCTTATGATATGCAACAGGTCCACATGTTATTGGCTTTTTCTCAAATATATTTGGATATCTATCGAAGAATTCATCTACTAATTTTAAATTAGTTCTAATGATTTCGGTGCTTCTTTGCGGAATCTCTATAATGCTTAATAAAGATAAATATAATAATTTCATTTATTAGAAAGCAGTTCAGATACGGATGTAAGAAAGTGGATTTTCCTGATAAAATGAATATAAAAATATTACTGGATTAGTTGGATCTGGTGTTTTAATAATTATTATTGCTTTTTTTATATTAATTAAAGAAATATCTAAATATGAATATAAAATTAAATTTAATAAACTTCCATTTATTTTTAATAACATTGAAGTAATAGGATTATTATGTTTTGGAATACTTCTTATTTTACTAACAATTATTTAATAACGTATAAATAATAAAGTTTATTGAATATAATCCCTCAAAATGAGGGATTAACTATTTTGTGATTTTACGCCTATATACTGATATATCAATTGTGGACAAATTTTAAAATATGGAAAAATTAGTTGAATATAAATTTTATTATTCAATGATTATGTCTAATTTTAGTTCGGATAAGTAAACTTATACGAATTTTAAAAGAATTAAGAGAATAAGTTAATACTTTTAGTAATAAAATTGAAAAAACATAAAAATTGAATTTTCAGATATATATATTCTATATTAAAAATTGATATGGTATTGATATAATAAAATATTAATTCAATTTAATATTTTTAAAAAAATTCAATTTGTGCTTATAAAAGCTATTTTTAATGAGGTAATTTAAGATTAGGATCAATATTTATATTATACTTAAAAGTAAAGCTTTCTTTATTTTCCATAGCCCAATCAAACATAGCTTCTATAACAGGATTTAAACTGCGTCCAAGTGCAGTTAGTGAATATTCAACCCTTGGTGGAACTTCAGGATATACTTTTCTGGTAATAAATCCATCGCTTTCCAAGGAACGGAGTTGTTGAGCAAGCATTTTTTGATTTATATTATTTATCGAACGAAATATTTCATTAAACCGTTTTGTTTCTTTAAACAGCTGACAAAGAATAAGTATCTTCCACTTATCACCTAATAAAGCAAGAGTAAGTTCAACCGGATAGTTTATATTTTGTTTTTCCATAATTGTAGCTCCTTAATTAGAATAATAGTTACCTTTTGGTTAGTAATTAACCAAAAAGCAGTACTTGAATAAATTTCAGCTATTATATATTATATAGCAATAAAGTTATGAATTCAAATATTTATTTACTGTGGAGGTTCTATGAACAAGAAATTAAATGTGCTTTATTTTAGTGCAACTGATGGCACAGCAAAAGTTGTTAAAGGGGTTGCAGAAGGAATTAGTGATAACTATAAAGAATATAATATTACTTTACCAAACAACAGGCAGGATGCAATTACTTTTGATTCTAATGATTTAGTAATAATTGGGGTGCCTGTATATGCCGGTAGAGTACCAAAGTTCTTAAATGATTATTTTTTAAATGTAAAAGGGAATAATACACCAGCCGTTTTTATCACTGTATATGGGAATCGTAATTATGACGATGCACTTATTGAATTAAAAGATACTTTTGAAAGTAATGGTTTTATTGGAGTATCTGCAGGAGCCTTTATTGCAGAACATTCAAACACTACAAAAGTGGGAACCAACAGACCTGATAATAATGATTTAGAAACAGCTAAAAAATTTGGGGCTGAAATCAAAAATAAATTAGAAAGTTTAGAAGATATACTACAATTAACTAAGCTTATGGTTAAAGGTAATTTTCCTTACAAGGAGAGAACTTCAGCTCCTCCGATAGTTCCAGATACAAGTGATGCTTGTATAAATTGTGGCATCTGTGCAAAGCATTGTCCAATGGGTGCAATTAACTTTAATAATTTCAAAGATATAGACTCTGCAAAGTGTGTGCGTTGTTGCAGTTGTATTAAAAGATGCCCTGTAAAAGCTAAATCTATTAATCATGAAGTATTTAACAAAATCACTAAAGGATTAATTGATAACTTTAGTATACTTAGGAATGAACCTGAATGCTTTTTATAAATCATAAAGTTAGACATTAAAATTTTTGGCAGGGTGCCTACTCAAAATTGGAGGACGATTTATGTCCTCCAATTTTATATTGGGCCTTTTTATTATTTAAGCCTTATGTCTATAACTTTTAATATCGATTGTGGATATAAACTGGTACGGACCGCCTCCATAGAAAATTATGGAAAAACGTTGAAAGCTCCTCAAATTAGAGGAGTTTTTTTATTGTGGATGAATTTTTGTTTCTAAAGTTTGCCGTTTAGTTATTACTAAGTTATAATTAAATAGTGATTCGGAATTGTAAAATATTACGATGTATAAGTATTATTATGTTCAACAGTAAGAATTACGGACTAACAATTGTTTATCATACCGATAAATAGGAATTTGGAGTTTTAACACATTCCGCCATTTCAAGCACGAAGTTGCCAGTAGAGATTTGGTTCGAATATGCTAAAGCAATGATAGTAGGCTATTCAATTAGAAAATGTGCTATTGTAGCTGGCGTGAGTGTAAAAACTTCTTTTTATATGATACATAAAATTCTAGATGCTATTAGGCTGCATCAGGGCGTTGGTTCAGTTGAAGGTGTTGTTGAAATGGATGAAACTTTTTTTGCAGAGTCATTTAAAGGAAATCATAAAAAAGACAAAGCATTTACTATGCCAAGAAAACCACGAAAAAGAGGAAAGGAAATAAAAAAAGGAATTAGTAAAGAGCAGGTTTGTGTAGCATCGGCAATAGAAAGAAACGGAAATGTTATTGTAAAGGAAGAATCAGCACGGCTAATCTTGAAAGAGTTTATGATAAACGTATAAAAGAAAAATCTATTATATGTACAGACAGTCATAAATCATACATACAATTCGCCGAGGACTTTTCATTGGAACATAAACAAATAAAAACCGGTCAGCACAAAAATGGAATTTACCATATAAACCACATAAATGCACTACATAGTAATTTGAAAAATTGGATTCGTCATTTTAAAAGTGTTTCAACCAAATATTTAACAAATTATCTATATTGGTTTAAATGGCTTGAAAAAACTAAACAAGATAAGGATGCTGTTAAAAGTAGAACTTTACTTTTAGATAGTGTTATAGAACCAATTGATACAAGGCAGCAACAGTACAGAGGCAGACAGCCAATCTTTATTTAATGATGAAAATTTGATATCAATTTCGCCGTGACAGTTATATAATTATAATATAGTTAATATACATTTGTAATATATTACGACGTATAAGTAGAAAATTACGATAAAACAGTAATATTTACAACGAAACCTATACAATTATTTAGTGTTTCTATAGTTCAGTAAATTTATCTTAAAAGGAGATAGTTTCTATGAGTGAAAAATTAATTGGAATTTTGGCTGGAATGGGTCCAAGGTCAACAGCACCATTTATTGATTTAGTTATTGATGAATGTCAATTTCAATATGGAGCAAAATATGATGAAGAATTCCCCAAAATGATGATATACTCCTTACCTACTCCATTTTATATTGACCGTCCAATAAATCATGAACTTATGAAAAAAATTATAATTAAAGGATTACAAAAGCTTGAATCAATTGGTGTAAGTTTTATTGCAATGCCATGTAATTCAGCGCATGTATATTTTAAAGAATTGAATGAATCAATTAATATTCCTTTGCTAAATATTGTAGAAGAGACTGTTAAAAAATTGCCTACAGTTTCACAAAAGGTAACTCTATTTTCAACAAATTCAACATTTGAATCTACAATTTATCAAAAATGTATAATAAATGGTAGTCATGAATTTATATTTAAAGATGAATGGCAACTAAAGTTAAATAATCTTATTCGAAACATAAAAATAGATAAAGAGAATACACAGAATATTGATATTTGGAATGAACTTATTGAAGATGTAAAAAAGGAATATATTGAAAATATAGTAATAGCTTGTACTGATTTAAATGTGGTATTAGAAAAGGCAAATCCTCCAATTAATATTATTGACTCATCAAAATGTTTAGCTAAAACAGTTGTTAGTAAATATTTAGAATTGGTTAAATAAAGTTAATTCGTTATATTCAAATAATGTGTCGCAACAGTAAAATATTACATCAGAAAAGTAAATTATTATGAAGCAAGGATTATTTATATTTTGTAAGATGGGGTTATTGGTGAACGAAAAGATTAAGATATTAGCAAAAATAATAATTGGATTAATATTGATACAAGGTATCAGAATTATTTTGAAATTTATTGTGTTTTGCTTTGTTGAAAAAACACTGTTTATAGATACTATTGCATCTGCTCTGATTATGACTGTGTTGGCACTCATTGGTATTATGACTGTAAAAAAGAAAGGCGTCTCACTTTCTGTGTTCCCAAACAGGCACAAAATAATCTATGCTATAGCTACTGTTGTTGCCTTGGTATTGCTTATTTCAACTCCGTTTATCACAGGAGAAAAATCACTCTTTATTGTATTTTCACTGATATATTCAACATTGATAACACCGATATTTGAAGAATTGATATTCAGAGGGTATGTGTGGAATAAGCTTGAAGAAAAGTTTACCAGAAGACTTACTGTTTATATTATTACGACGCTGTTATTTGCGGTTTGGCATATTGGATATATAGATTCAATCGCATTAAGGGTGGCCTCAAATAATGTGCCATTTACAATGCTGATGAAAATTATCACAGGATTATGTTTTGGGATTGTGTTAGGTGCAATTAGATGTAAAACTAAAAATTGCTATTCAACTATTCTCCTGCACGGCGCAATGAATATATTTGGCAGATAGATAAAAGTTATTAGTACACATTTTTCATATATTACATCACAATAGTAGAATACTTTGTGTCATTATTTTATGCATTCATAGGGAGTGGAATAATGTTATTATTAAATCATCTTACACAATCTGTGTTACAACTAATTATTTTCAGCCTTCTACCGTTACTAACATATATTATAAGTAGAAGAAGATTAAAAGGTTTTTTATCTTGTATTGGATTAAAACCCGCTAAAATTAATAATTGGAGAAATGTAATTGTAGGCTTCTTTTTATCATATGTAATATTGTTTTTGGGTTTAATTATAATGCGTAGTTCTGGGACATATACAGATAAAATAGATTCAAGTATGGAAGGTGTTGGAGTTGTTGTATTCATACTATCTCTGGGGGTGATAAGTGGAAGATTAATTAAGAAAATTATCAGAATCAAAGTGCTATTTTGATTCTAAAAAGAATAATGGGAGGAATATTATGAATTATATTTCTGGTAATAAAGCGGCTTGGGAAGAAGCCTTTGACAATCGAAAACCGAATTGGGGAGAAGAAAACCATATAAAAATAAGAAGTGAAAGACTTGCGTTTTTTAACTCTGACATGAAAAAAGAACTTGAACAAATTGATTTTCAAAATAAAACTATTGCTCAATTTTGTTGCAACAACGGACGTGAACTATTATCTCTTATGGATTGTGGGGCAAATGCTGGTGTTGGTTTTGATATTGCTGAAAACATTATTGAGCAGGCAAGAGATACCGCTAAAAAATTAAACATGAAAAATTGCGATTTTGTTGCATGTAACATTTTGGAAATACCCGAAAACTATTATAATCAATTTGATTTTGCTTTTTTCACAATCGGGGCAATAACTTGGTTTGAGGACCTCTCTTTGCTTTTCAATAAGGTTTCGAAATGCTTGAAGAAGGGAGGAATGTTACTGATTAACGATTTCCATCCGCTTATGAATATGCTTCCTTTACCTAGTGATGATTGCTTTGATCCAGAGAACTTGAACCAGTTTGCTTTTTCATATTTTCGAAAAGAGCCATGGATTGAAAACAATGGGCAAAGGTATATGTCTAAAAACTATGAGTCTAAAACATTCACCAGTTTTTCTCACACCATGGCTGTCATAATCAATTCATTGTCCATAAATGACATGAAAACGATTAAACTTAATGAATATGATTATGATATTGGGCTGACAGAAACATATGATAAAAAAGGTTTTCCATTGTCTTTTATTTTGATTGCCGAAAAATGTTAATAAATTTAAAAGTGCAGGCGGGACGCTACAAATTCCAATTTGTAGCTGACCTACTACGAATATTCAAATTATGCGCAACAGTAGAATTTTGAAGTTATCTGTTTTATATAGTTTTTTTGCTTCTTATGACATACATAAATTGCTGATAGAAATGCAGGTTACGATGATATTTTAAGTTGGATTATTCAACATAAGGTAAATTTAAGAACAATATTTTTAAAACTTAAAATAAGTGAATTCTTAAATGATATAGTTTTAAAGAACAAGAAAAATACGCCCTTAAAATGAGGGCATTATTGTTTTATTTATGGAAAAACATTAAAACTCTTCAAATTTGAGGAGTTTTTTTATTGTGGATGAATTTAAATAGAATTTTTAGTTATATGTTATACTTACTAAAAACGAATCTGGCTCAACCAATTTCTTGTAATGTTTGATATCCTATGATCAATATTGACTATTTGATTTAATATAAAATTTAAACATTATATATTCTCATTAAGCATATTATTTAATAATTGAAAATTTTGGGGGGAGATGCTTTGAATTATAATGATTATCAAATGTTGTTGATATGTGAAAATAATATAAGATATTATCAGCAAATGATGGAAACAAGCAGTAATCCTTGTCAAAGAATATTATATGAAAATATGCTGAATGTAGAAAAAAACAGGCATTATCATATATACAATCAATTAAAAAATAATATAAGCGATAAAGAAGAAAATGGAATTTACAAATCTGATATAAGACAATTTACCATAGAAGAATTATCTCAATATGACGGTTCTAATGGCAGGCCTGCCTATGTTGCAGTGAATGGAATTGTGTGTGATGTAAGCTTAGAAGCAACCTGGGGCGGAGGAACACATTTTAGTATGTATGCAGGACAGGATTTGACCGCTCAGTTTAACGGATGTCATGGAGGAAGAACAGAAATTTTGAGAAATTTGCCTCAAATAGGTTTATTAATAAGTAGGTAGGAGGCACAGGATTGTTAAAGATAAAAGGACGCTGTCCAATACTTGATTCAAAGGATGTTACAGCTCGTAAAATGATGGATTTAGTTGTAGATGAAATAAAAAGCAAAATTATAAATAAAATAAATTTAATTTGGTTAGAAGTAACCGGTTGTTCAGGAAACATAATATCTTTACTAAATGCAGAAAATCCAAATGCAGAATTTTTATTAAAAGAAATCACAAGCTTAAAATACAGCAACAGTCTGATGTTTGCTGAAGGTGATGCGGCATTTCAGCAGTTTTTAGATACATTAGAAACAGAATTCATTTTAGTTGTAGAAGGTGCTGTAGCCACTAAGGATAACGGTCAATACAATATTATTGCACGTTATCAAGGCAAACCAATAACAGCCATGGAAGCTGTTAAATCTGCAGGTGAAAAAGCAAAATATGTTTTATCAGTTGGAACCTGTGCTTCTTTCGGAGGAATATCAGCAGCAGCCCCTAATCCATCTCAATGTGTAAGTGTACCGCAGTTTTTAAATAGGGAAGTTATTAGAGTTCCAGGTTGCCCAAGTCATCCAGACTGGGTTACAGGTACTATAGCAAACTTAGTAGCATTTGGAATTCCTGAGCTTGATGAATTAGGGAGACCTATAATGTTTTATGGAATAACAATACATGATCGTTGTACAAGGAGATCATATTTTGATAAAGGTATTTTTGCAACAAAGTTAGCTGAACATGAATGCATGTTTAAACTTGGGTGCAGAGGACCGGTAACAAGAACGGATTGCCCAATAAGGCAATGGAACGGATATGTGAACTGGCCTGTTGAAGACAATACACCTTGCATAGGCTGTGCCGGTGAGAGGTTTCCTGATGGCATGGAGCCTTTTGTAAGATTTTAGTATCTGGAGGAGCTATGTCTAATAAAATTACTATAAACCCTGTTACACGAATAAGCGGTTTTCTGGAAATTGAAGTTGAAGTAGAAAAAAATAAAATATTAAATGCTAAAAGCAGCGGTTTATTTTTTAGAGGTTTTGAAAAGATTCTAAAAGGAAGACCTCCTTTAGATGCAATATATTTTACGGAAAGAATCTGCGGAATTTGTTCTACTGCACATTCCATGGCTTCAACATTAGCTTTGGAGGATGTTCTTAAAATTCATCCAAACGAAAACGATAAAATGATAAGAGAATTTATGCATGGCTGTGAATTCATCCAAAATCACTTAAGACATTTCTATCAATATACTATTCCTGACTTTGTAAAGGGAGCACGGATGGAATCATCATTTATAGCATCTCATAATGATTATCGTCTTCCTGAAAAAATAGACAAAGAGTTATCAGAACATTATGTAGAATCCCTAAGATACAGCAGATTAGCCCATGAGATGATAGCTGTGTTTGGCGGCAAGGCTCCTCACAATCACGGCATTTTTGTGGGAGGAGTTACAGTTAATATAGATTCAGCAAAGTGGATTAAAGTTAAATCCATATTATCAGATATAAATAGATTTGTGGAAGATATGCTGATACCTGATGTATATAAAATTGCAGAATATTATCCTGATTATTTTAGTAATGGTATAGGATACAAAAATTTAATGTCATATGGAATATTTGACAGCTATACAGATAACAGAACTTTTTATGTGTCTCCGGGTGTCATTATAAATGGACAATATAGTACATTCAATTCAGATAAAATAACAGAAAATATACAAAACGCATGGTATGAATCAGTGAGAGATGAAGAAAGTCCAATGGTTAATACTGCTAATGAAAATATTCATAAAGAAAATGCTTACAGCTGGATAAAAGCTCCAAGATATGAAGGGTATGCTATGGAGGTTGGGCCTCTGGCAAGAATGTGGTTAAGTGGCAACTATAACAGAGGAATCTCAACTATGGACCGAACAATTGCAAGGGTTTTAGAAGTAAAGAAAATCATCGAAATAATGGAAGTATTTTTAGAAAAAATTACGATGATTCCACCAAGTCAAGGGAGTTATGAATTTAATCAAGAAGCTTATGGCAAAGGATTAGTAGACACCACAAGAGGTGCTTTAGGCCACTGGACTTCTGTACAAAATAAAGCTATTCAAAATTACGATATAATTACTCCAAGTTCATGGAATCTCTCGCCAAAAGATTCAAAAGGTTTAAAAGGAGTAGTAGAAAAAGCTTTGATAGGAACATTTATTCAAGATATTAAAAATCCGGTAGAAATTGGCAGAATAGTTAGGTCTTTTGATCCTTGTGTTTCCTGTGCTACTCATGTATTTACTGATAGATATTCTCCAGTAGAAATTAGGGTGGTGTAATATGGCTGTTAAGTGTATTGCAATAGGTAACAGAATAATGGGAGATGATGCAATAGGGATAAAGGTTACAGAAGAACTTACGACAAAGTTAATAAAAGAAGACATAGTGATCATATATGGAGAAACAGACAATGAGTATGCTTTAAGCAAAATCAAAGACGGTGATTTATTGTTTATAATAGATTCAACATACCTTGATTTAATGCCGGGAACAGTAACTGTTACTTCTATAAATGATTTGTCACTAAAAAATAACCTTACTTCACAGCATCAGCCCAGTTTAATCCATCTTATAAAATTGTACGGAAAAAATATCAATGGATTTGTAATTGGAATTGAAGTAGATACAATTGAATTTAGTTCAGAATTAAGCAATACTTTAAAATTGAAATTTCATAACATATGTCAAGAAGTATATGAATTTATTGTGGCTAACAAAAATAAGTGAATTTTTATTCCATAGATAAACAAAATAAAAATTTATATATAAAGGAGTATTCCAATGCACGATACATTTTTATTAAACAAAATTTCAAAATCATTAAAAGAATTATGTGAAAAAAATAATATCCGCATTATCACTCAGCTTACCATAGTTGTAAGTTACAACAGCCATGTCAATGAAAATAATCTTCAAGAACATTTAAAGGAACACAATAAGGAACTTCTTGCTGATGGGTTTAAAATCATAATGCAAAGAGAAGACATGGAGGACCAGACTGCTATAATTCACAGCATACAAGGTGAAACTTTTGAAGATTGATGAAAATAAAGATAAAAGAAGTTATGAAATAAAAATATATGGTATTGTTCAAGGCGTAGGCTTTAGACCATATATTTATAATCAAGCAATAAAATATAACATTAAAGGGTGGGTTAGCAATCAGGGAAGTGCTGTTTTAATGTATGTAGAAGGAGATAGAAAAAATATAAAAGAATTCTTATTATCCATAATTAAAAATCCTCCTTCTTTAGCCAAAATTGAAAAAGTCGAAGCTTATTTACACGTATTGAAAGGGTGTAATAATTTTAAAATTAAACCAAGTTCGGTTGAAGAAGCTGGTATAAAATTTATAGGTGCAGATGTATCCATTTGTCCAGAGTGTTTAAATGATATTTCAGATACTACTAATAACCGTTACAATTATGCATTTACAAATTGTACAAACTGTGGACCTCGTTATTCTTTAATAAAGAAATTACCCTATGACAGAGAAAATATAACTATGGAGAAGTTTAAAATGTGCCATGATTGTGAGATGGAATACAACGACCCAACTAATAGAAGATTTCATGCACAGACCAATTGCTGTCCCAACTGCGGTCCAAAATTAAGTCTATTAAATAATATGGGAGAAGAAATAATTTGCAGTAATGTGATTTTAAGTGCAATTAATATTTTAAAGGATGGGAAAATAGTTGCTATTAAAGGAATTGGAGGTTTTCATTTAGCTTGTGATGCTTATAATGAAGAGTCTGTTAATATTTTACGTCAACGAAAAAAAAGACTTCATAAACCATTTGCAATTATGGTTAAAGATATAGAAATTGCTAAGAAGCTGTGTTATATAAACGAATTTGAAGAAAAAATTCTTTTTAGCAATAAAAGACCTATTGTAATTTTGAAAAAAAAAGAAAAAATCAAACTTGCCTGACGTAGTTGCTCCATATATGAAAAAACTGGGGATTATGCTACCGTATACACCTCTTCATTATTTATTGTTTCAAAATGATATAACATGTCTTGTTATGACAAGCGGTAATAAAAGCAATTCTCCTATACAGTTTGAAAATGAAAAAGCAATTGAAAACTTGAGGGCAATTGCTGATTATTTTTTAATACATAATAGAGATATAAATATACCTGTTGAAGATTCTGTTGTGAAAACAGTATGCAATAAGGAAATTGTAGTTCGTATTTCGAGAGGTTACACACCATTTATATTTCCTATGAAATATAATATTGAAATTTTAGCATTAGGAGCTGAAGAAAAAAGTACTTTTTGTTTATCTCAAAATAAGTATTTATATATGAGTCAATACATAGGTGATTTGAAGAACTACGATACATATATCAATTTTGAAAAAGCCATTGATAGCATGAGGTCGCTATTGAGCTTTAAGCCTGAGTTAATTGTACATGACATGTATACTACTTATCAGTCGTCTAAATATGCACTAAGTCATACAACGAGAAAAATCCCAGTTCAACATCATCATGCTCACATGGTAAGTTGTATGGTTGAACATAATCTATTTTGCCCTGTAATAGGTGTTATTTTTGACGGCACAGGATTAGGCAAGGACGGAAATATTTGGGGAGGGGAATTTTTAATAGGAACAAGAATGAATTTTATAAGAGCGGGCCATTTTAGGAATGTAACTATTCAGGGAGGAGATAAATCAATTAAAGAACCTTGGAGAATTGCAGTGAGCTACCTTCGTTCGATTAATTATGAATTTAATGATATTGTAAATGTAATAGATGAAAAAAGCATCGATGCTGTAAATCAAGCAATAGATAGCGAACTGAACTGTTATGAAACATCCTCTGTAGGAAGATTTTTTGATTGTATTGCTTCGCTCTTAAATATTCGCCAATATATAACCTATGATGCACAGGCAGCAATAGAACTTGAAAATATTATTGATCCTTCTGTAAAAGATGAATATCAGTTCACGGTTGTTGATGAAAATGAGGTTTATATAATTGAATATAAAGATATTTTATTATCTGTAATAAGTGATATAAAAACGAAAAAGTCAACCTCGTTTATTTCTACAAAATTTCATAATACCATAGCAAGTGCAACAACAGATTTAGTTATAAAAATCAGCGAAAAATATAATTTAAAAAAAGTGGTGTTAAGCGGTGGAGTTTTTGAAAACTGTCATTTGCTTGTTTCTGTAATAAATAAATTGGAAAAAGCAAACTTTTTAGTTTATTATAATCAACAGATTCCTACCAATGACGGTGGAATAAGTGTGGGACAATTGGCAATAGCAGAAGCAATGGAGGGAAAATAAGATGTGTATAGCAATACCTTGTGAAATAATAGAATTAACAAACACTAAAGCAAAAGTAACAATTATGGGGGTAAAAACCATAGTTAATATACAATTGATTGATAATCCTAAAGTTGGAGATTTCGTATTAATTCATGCAGGATGTGCTATAGAAAAGGTCGATAAAAATTATTCCGATATTTATTTTGACATGATTAAACCATTATGTGATTAAGTAGAAGCAGACGAGGATAAACATGGATAAAAAAATAATCAAACGTCTAATTGATGAAATTAACTTTATGACAACACAAACACAGGAAATTAAGATCATGGAAGTATGTGGTACACATACGAAGAACATTGCAATGTCAGGAATTAAGTCTTTACTGCCTCCTAATATTAAACTTATATCAGGTCCAGGCTGTCCTGTATGTGTATCAGAAGAAAGCTATATTGATAATGCAATTGAAATATTAAGAAAATATAATGTCATTATTGCTTCATTTGGAGACATGATTAGAGTAAGTGGAACTAATGGAAACTTGTTAGATGAGAAAGCAAAGGGAGAAGATATAAGAATAATTTATTCTCCATTAGAATTAATTGAAATGGCTGAACAAATAAAAAACAAGAATATTGTTTTTTTAGGAGTTGGTTTTGAAACTACTGCTCCTGTTATCGCACTTACTATCAAAAAGGCTGCTGAAAGAAAAATTAATAATCTGTTTTTCCTAACATCACTTAAACTTATGCCTCCTATATTACATTATATCATGGGACAGACTATAAATAATATCGATGGATTTATTTGTCCCGGTCATGTGGCAAGTGTAACAGGCTCTGAATACTTTAGATTTATAGAAGAAGAATATTATCTACCTGCAGCTGTGTGCGGATTTGAAGCAGAGGATATTTTAATTGGTATACATAATTTAGTAAAACAGATTACACAAAAAGAAAATAAGAAATTAAATAATTTATATACACGTTGTGTAAAATCTAATGGTAATCCTATTGCAAAAAAGTTAATAAATGAGGTTTTTAAGGTTTCTGATGGAGAATGGAGGGGAATTGGAATAGTTAAAGGTTCTTCTCTAAATATAAATGAAAATTATAAGAAATACGATGCTTTGAATGCTTTTAAGATAGAAAATAAATCATTTAAAATTAATACTAACTGCCAATGTAAGGAAGTCTTGCTTGGTAATAAAATTCCAAAAGAATGCAATCTTTTTGGTAAGATATGTAATCCTTTTAAACCATATGGACCATGTATGGTATCCTCGGAAGGCACTTGTTTTATCGCATATAGATATAAGGAGGAAGTTTAATTGGAAAATGCTGTAACACTTAGATGTGGAGATGGTGGTAAATATACCAACTCATTAATTAAGGATGTTTTTTATAGACATTTTGGAAATGAATTGCTTACTAATTCCATGGATGCAGCTGTTTTTGATTTAAATAAGGAAAGATTAGCTTTTACAACAGATTCTTTTGTTGTAAAACCGCTTTTTTTCCCAGGAGGAGACATCGGAAAATTAGCAGTTTGTGGTACAATAAATGATTTGTCTGTGTCAGGTGCAAAACCTTTATATTTAAGTTGCTCAGTCATAATCGAAGAAGGTTTTGATATAAAAACATTGACTAAAATAGCTGAATCAATAGGAGATGCTTGTAAAAAAACAGGAGTAAAGATAATAACAGGAGATACAAAGGTGGTTGAAAAAGGTTCAGTAGATGGAATATTTATTAACACTTCTGGTATAGGAGTTGTATTAGAAGAATACAATTCAAAACCAATTATAGATGGAGACTGCATAATAATAACCGGGGGTATTGCAGAACATGGGACAACAATAGCTGTTGAAAGATATAATATTAACATAGAAGGAAAAATTCAAAGTGATTGCATGCCTTTAAATAACATCATAGAAAAGTTACAAAAGAATTTGAAATATATTAAAATAATGAAAGATCCAACAAGAGGAGGAGTTGCAACAGCATTAAATGAGATAGCAGAAAAATCCAACATGGGAGTTATATTAAATGAAGAATCAATTCCAATTGAAAAAGAAATTAAATCTGTAAATGAAATGTTAGGACTTGATCCTCTTTATCTTGCATGTGAAGGAAGAATGATTATTGTAGCAGAAAAACAGAAAAGCAAAGATTTGTTAGAGGAGATAAAATGTATAACCGGTTGTGAAAATTCTACGATTATAGGAAATTTTACATGTGATATTAAAAGCAAAGTTTTAATGGAGACTGTTATAGGCGGCAAGAGAATTATAGGGCCATTAGAAGAAAATTTGCTGCCAAGAATTTGTTAAAGGTTGTGATATATTGCAATGATTATATTATATGAAATAAAACAGGAATACATTTTAAAAGTTATATTCCTGTTCTATTTTTCTAATATATATAATGATAATAATAATTTGGTTATATGTAATTTTTTGTTTTATGTCTATAATTATAAATATTAATTGTGGATATAAACTGGTACGGTCCGCCCTCCATACCAATATATGGAAAATATTTAAAAACTCTTCAGATTTGAGGAGTTTTTTATTGTGATAATAATGATTTAGAAGCAGTTAAAAAATTTGGGACAGAAATCAAAAATAAATTAGAAAGTTTAGAAGATATACTACAATTACCTAAGCTTATTGTTAAAGGTAATTTTCCTTATAAGGAAAGAACTTCTGCTCCTCGATAGTTGCAGATACAAGTGATGCTTTTAGAATGAGAAAACTTTTGAGAAAGGCTTGCATATTTCTTTTTTTGGAGTATAATTTGTTTAACAAAACATACTGCCTGGAGGCACTTATGCAAGATAGAGAAGGAAAATATGCGTGGACAGTTACAGTTGGAATAAAGGGACAGATTGTAATTCCGAAAGAGGCACGTAAGGTTTTTAACATAAATTCGGGAGATACCTTGATTTTATTGGCGGACGAGAGGCAGGGAATTGCGATTCCTCCGAAGGAATCCTTTAATGAATATTTTTCACTTATTTTCAGATCGGGTGAAAGAGATGGTGGACTTAATGAGTAAGATTGTATATTTTTGTATTCCGGCACATGGACATACAAATCCGACTTTGCCTGTGATCCGTGAACTGGTCAGCTTAGGACACGAGGTATATTACTATAGTTTTCAGGAATTTAAGGAAAAGATTGAAGCCACGGGTGCCTATTTTATAGGATGTGATCACATTGATATTGGCATGGAAGATGATGGAAATGGTGCAGACAGAGTTGGCAAGGATATTGTTTTTTCAACGGAATTGATTGTAAAGTCTACTCTTGCTTTTGATGATATTGTTACGAATGAAATGGCGAAACTTAAGCCGGATGTAATCATCAGTGATTCTGTTGCATACTGGGGAAAACTGGCCGCCATGAAGCTGGGGATTCCATTTGTATCCTCAACAACGACATTTGCATTTAATCAATTTTCATCGAAAATTATGAAAAAGTCCTTTGGGGATTTAATCAAGATGTTGTTTCAAATGCCTAAGACGAAAAAAATCTTACAACCACTTAGAGATAAAGGATACCCGGCAGACAATATTTTAAGCATCGTTCAGAATGATAATGAGACAAATACAATCGTATATACATCTCCTGAGTTTCAACCGTGTTCCGATACTTTTTCGGAGAAATATTCATTCGTAGGTCCATGCATTCGAGAGGCAAGTACAATAATTGAAAAGACAGCCGAGAAGCTAATTTATATTTCTCTTGGAACAGTAAATAACAAGCTTGCGGACTTTTACAATAATTGCATTAAAGCGTTTGCTGACAGCGAGTATGAGGTAATCATGTCGGTGGGCAAGAGTACGGATGTTTCGTCGCTTGGATCAATTCCGGCCAATATTCACGTATATAATTCTGTTGACCAGATTGCGGTGCTACAGAAGGCTGATATTTTCCTTTCACACTGTGGCATGAACAGCGCAAATGAAAGCTTGTATCATAAGGTTCCCTTGGTGATGTTTCCTCAGACAGCGGAGCAGGTAGGTGTGGCACGACGTATTGCCGAATTGGGTGCGGGATTATTCTTAGATAAATCCGACAGTAGTTCTATTAAGGCTGCAGTGCAGACTGTGCTTGACGATGAGAATTACCGTAATAATGCGGCAGCCATTTCGGACAGCTTCCATAAGTGCGGCGGAGCCAAAGTGGCAGCACAGGCGATACTTAGAGGTATGGTAAGACGGTAGTTTTGTTGTCAAACCGCATTGGTAAACAGGCTTTCAGAAGTAAAGAAAATAGGTACTATAAGTGCTTTCTTGAAGAAACTTAGCAACCTATTTTGTAACTTTATGCCTATAAGTCTTAATATCAATTGTGGACATAAACTGGTACGGTCCACATCCATACCAAAATAAAGAAAACATCAAAAACTCTTCAAATTTGAAGAGTTTTTTTAGGCGGTTCTTATTCAATTATTGGGGCTTGAAATAGAGGGCTGTTGCGTTGATATCTTATAGAGTTATGTTACCACCTCTACCTAGGTCTAAAATTACAGATGATTCTTTAAAACTAATTTCATAAACATCCAATATTTCCCCAGCCAATAACCCCTTTAATTTTCAGGAATATCGCAAAAATTCACAACTCTAACATTAGGGATATTATTCACACTTGTTGCTAAAGTAATTTTATAAGTTTCATCCATTATTCTTTTAAAATCTTGTATTAATTCCATTTTTATACTCATTTATATGTTGGTTTCTATTGTTTTTAGTGTTCATGTAAAAACAAGGTTTGAGAATTATGTAATAAAGATGTTTTTGAGTGTGAAATTTTACTAAATTTTGCACTCTTTAATTTTGCCCTCTTTATTGCTTGCTAATTTTTGAATTTTCTCATATCAATTGGCTGGTTTTATTTTATTTAGTTGGCTGTTTGTTCTATATAAATAGTATGATACAATTCACAATATAGTAAGGGGAAGCCCCTAGTATTAAGAATAATTTAATGGAGGTATAGAAAATGAAAATTAATGATTTTAAACTTGAATGTTATTTTGGACGTTATGAATTTACTGCACCATATTTGCTAACTCAATCTGATTGTGAATCCATGACAACAAAAGAATTACTTTCTATGGAACCTGGTGCTGAAGAAGAATATCTAAATCAATGGTTGGGATATACTGAAACATGGGGCGATCCAGAGTTAAGAAGATTAATTGCTACATTATATAAGGATATGACAGCAGATGATGTGTTAGTTTTTCACGGAGCTCAGGAGGCTATTTTTGGGTATATGAATGTATTGCTCAATGAAGGTGATCATATGATTGCTATGTATCCTAACTATCAGTCTGCTTTTGAAGTTGCTAATTCAAATCCAAACTGTGAATTTTCAAAGTGGTATATAAAAGATGATGGTACAAAATGGACAGTGGATTTTGATGAGCTTGAAGCGTTAATAAGACCGAATACTAAAGTAATTGCAGTTTGCTCACCAAATAATCCTACAGGATATACTTTTACTAATGCTGAAATAAAACAGTTATGTGAAATTTGTAGGAAACATGACATTTATCTATTCTCGGACGAAGTATACAAAGGACTTGAATTGTATGGAAACAAGAGAGAGTGGATGGCTGAAAATTATGATAAATGTGCTTCACTTGGTGTAATGTCTAAGGCTTACGGTCTTGCTGGACTTAGAGTAGGCTGGCTTGTATCAAAAGATCATGAAACATTAGAAAAGGTAGTTAAATTTAAACACTATATGAGTATTTGTGATTCAGCTCCATCTGAGTTTTTATCTAAAGTTGCGCTTAAGCATAGCGACGAACTATTAGAAAGAAGCATCAAAATCATTAGAAATAATTTAAAATTAGTAGATGAATTCTTCGACAGATATCCAAATATATTTGAGAAAAAGCCAATAACATGTGGACCTGTTGCTTATCATAAGCTCTTGATTGATATGCCTGTTAAGGATTTCTGCCAGCTCGCTGTTGACAAGAAGGGAGTACTGTTGTTACCTTCGGACATCTATGATATGGATGATCAATACTTTAGAATGGGATACGGACGTATGGGTGTTCCTGAAAGTTTAGCAAAATTTGAAGAATTTTTAATTGAAGAAAAATTTGTTTAATATTAATTCAATACATAAATAAGCTTGGCGTCAAGCTTATTTATGCATTAAAGGAGGAAACATGAAGACTTTATTGCTTGGTATAAAAGATGTAAAAGAGGTATTATCTCTAAAAGAGGTTATCATTGCAGTTGAAGAAGGATACATAGCATATAACGCAGGGCAAGTGCAACAACCTGAAATTGTATCCATAGAAATTCCGGAAAATAACGGTGAAACTGATATAAAATCATGCTATAATAAATTAAATGAAAGCATATCGGTTAAGATTGCTTCAGGATTTTATAATAACGGAAAAAACAACAATCTACCTACGATGATAGGTACTATACTATTATTTGATGGTAAAACCGGCGTTCCACTTTGCGTTATGGATGGTAGCCTGATTACGGGGATTAGAACAGGTGCTGCAGGAGCGATTTCATCAAAATTATTAGCAAGAAAAAACTCTAAGACGGTAGCAGTTTTCGGTGGCGGTGGTCAGGCAAGAATGCAAATCTATGCATTATGCCAGGTAATGGATATTCAGGAAGTAAGAGTTTACAGTGAGTATCAAAATGAACTCATTAAATATAAGGCGGACGTAGAAGAGAATACTAATGTAAAAGTAATCATATGTGCTACCCCGGAAGAGGCTATAAAAAATGCTGATATAGCAATATCTACAACACCAACAAGAAAATATATAGTACATAAATCTTTGGTTAAACCTGGAATGCATATTGTAGCGGTAGGTGCAGATATGGCTGGAAAAAATGAATGGGATCCTAAAATATTTAAAGGAGCGAAAATTGTAAATGACAGTATCGCACAATGTGTTAGTAGGGGTGAAACCAGAAATGCAATTATATCTGGGGTAATTAAAGAAACCGATATTTATGCAGAAATAGGACAGCTTATTGCTGGAGAAAAGCCATTAAGGGAAAGTGATGATGAAATCACAATCTTTGACACTACAGGAATGGGAATTCAAGATAATGTTACAGCAGTAAAAGTATATGAAATTGCTAAGAAAAATGGTTTAGGAGAATATTTTGAATTTATTTAAACAAAAATTATACGCAAAGTGGAATAGAACAAAATAGTGGTATTAATTATTATGTTTTTAATTTATATTGTAAAACATAATTTTATCAAAAAATTTAGCTAAAGGATATAAAAGGGTAGAGGTATCGAGATTAATGATTGTTATTACAGCAAGAGTAAATTATATTTAGGTGTAAAAAGGTGTAAGGATGAAAAAAGTTATTGTGGATTGGATTCCAGATAAAGGGTCTAAAGAACCTGTGTACCAACAAATAGTGGACTATATATCAAGGAAGATATCAAATGGAGATTGGGCAATTGGATATTATTTACCATCTGAAAGAATACTCGCTGAAAAATTCAAGGTAAATAGAAGTACAATATCAGTAGCATTAGACATATTGAAGAGCTATGGTATAATTGACGGAAAAGGTCGTATGGGTACCGTTATCGCAAGTAATACCTGGTCACTAATGATTTCATCAAGCGAAGGCAATTGGGGAAGTTACGTGAAATCTGGATACTTTAAGGAGAACCTCCCTACAATTCAAGAGATCAATCATATGGAGTTTCAGGAGGGCATAGTTAGATTGGGAACCGGAGAATTGTCTCCTAAATTATACCCTACAAAAATGATGAAGGATATTTTTGTAAGATTATCTCAGTCAATCACATCCTTGAACTATTTGGAACCCTTAGGATTACTGGAATTAAGAGAAATTTTATCTGAGAAGTTAAGGGATAAAGGTATTCAATGTAAGCCATCCAACATTCTTATTACATCAGGGTCTTTGCAAGCTCTTCAATTAATCTCAGTTAGTATACTTAAACAAGGATTAACCATATATACCGAGTCACCTTCCTATATAAAATCACTGCAGGTTTTTCAATCAGTAGGAATGAGACTTTTGGGTATAAATATGGATCATGATGGGATTCAATATTGGAAAATTGCCAAGGAAAGAAAAAACATAGAAGATGCGATTTTATATACTATTCCAACATTTCATAACCCAACTGGCATTGTTATGTCTGTGGAAAGAAGGAGAGAATTATTTAAATTCTGTATAGATAACAGGATTCCGGTCATTGAAGATGATGCTTATGGCGATATTTGGTTAGAAAATGAACCTCCTAAACCATTAAAAAGTATGGATGAACATGGAATGATTATTTATTTGGGAACTATATCTAAAGTTTTAGCACCTGGACTTAGAATTGGTTGGTTGGTTGGATCTGAATCAATAGTCAATCGTTTAGGTGATGTTAAGATGCAGACAGACTATGGAGCAAGTTCTGTATCTCAATGGATATTAAAAGAGATTTTATCCAATGCTAATTACTACCAATATTTAAAGGAAACTAAAATTGCATTAAAGAATAGAAGAGATTTAATGATATCAGCCCTTGATAAGTACTTTAAAGAATTAGCGGTATGGGAAACCCCAAAGGGAGGATTCTATATTTGGCTTGTTTTGAAACGAGAGATTTCTATGGAAAAATTATTTCAAGCAGCTATAAAAGAAGGAATACTTTTAAATATAGGCAGCAGCTATGATTTTAATAAAAACAACGCACTTAGGCTATCATACTCATATATAGATGAAAAAGATATTATGGGTAACATAAAAAAGTTATCCATTTTGGTTAGGAATTTAACAAAGCAATAGTCTTATTGCAGTAAAATAATAAATCGGTACAATCCACCCCCATACAAAGTTATGGATATAAAAAACTCCTCAAATTTGAGGAGTTTTTTATGTGGACATAAGAACCATAGCATTACAATTTCTCATACTCATATAAAAATGTTTTGCTTTTATTTTAATAAGAACTATAAAGGTTTTATTTCAGCCTTATCAAGCAATTTATTATGAGATTAGAATGATAATTGGGAATTTATATTTGAAAATTCCTATTAATATGGTTAGTAATTAGATTTATGGTAAATATATATATGAATTAATTTTGAAACAACAATAGTTAGAAAGGATAATATCTATGACTGAAGTACTTAAAGATTTACAACCTGTTGATGTATTTAAATATTTTGAAAAGCTTTCACAAATTCCTAGAGGTTCAGGAAATGAAAAAGAAGTCAGTGATTACTTAGTATCATTCGCTAAGGATAATAATCTGGAATATGTTCAAGATGCTGCATTAAACGTTGTTATCAGAAAGAAAGCATCACAAGGATATGAGAACAGTCCTATAGTTGTTTTGCAGGGACATATGGATATGGTAAATGAAAAAAATTCTGATGTAGAACATGATTTTACAAAGGATCCGCTTAAATTAAGAATAGTAGAGGATAGAGTATATGCTACCGGTACTACTTTAGGAGCTGATAATGGAATTGCAGTAGCAATGGGGTTAGCAATCCTGGCTTCTAATGAATATCAACACCCGGCAATAGAATTACTTGTAACCACTTCTGAAGAAACAGGAATGGATGGAGCTATGGCGCTAGATCCTAAAAACATAAAAGGCAGGACGCTGATTAATATTGATTCTGAAGAAGAAGGTACATTATTAGTGAGTTGTGCCGGCGGGGTTACGGCTAAAGCATCAATTCCTGTTAAGTTTGAATCAGTAAATGAAAATCTTGTACCTTATTCAATTAGGGTTATAGGCCTTAAGGGTGGTCATTCCGGAATGGAAATAGACAAGGAAAGAGGAAACTCCAATAAATTAATGGGTCGAGTACTTATGAGTATTTTATCTGAAATAGATATTAGGCTTAGTTCATTGAACGGGGGGTCAAAGCACAATGCAATTCCACGTGAGACTGATGCAGTTATTTTAGTAAGGAATGAAGATAGAGTCATAGTCGAGAAGAAAATATCTGAGTGTGAAGAAATATTTAAAAATGAATTGAGAACTTCAGATCCAGATATAAGAATAAAATTTGAAGTTTTACAAAATTCCCCTTCACAAATGTTTTCAAAAGAATCAACTAAAAATGTAGTTAGCTATTTATACTTAATTATTAACGGCGTTACTTCAATGAGCATGGATATTAAAGGTTTAGTGGAAAGTTCCTTAAATCTTGGAGTTGTTACAACTTATAAAGACGGAGTAGAATTCATAAGCTCAATCAGAAGTTCTGTCAGAAGTTTAAAAAATGAATTATATAACAGATTATCAGTAACTGCTAAAATTAACGGCGGTAGTGTAATCGGCGAATCCAATTATCCTGAATGGGCATATAATCCAGATTCAAAAATTAGAACAGTCTTTGAAAATGTATATGAAAAAATGTACGGTAAAAAGCCTCACATTTCAGCAATACATGCCGGTCTTGAATGCGGGCTTTTTGCAGAAAAATTTGGCGAATTAGATGCAATTTCCTTTGGACCAAATCTATATGATGTTCATACTCCAAATGAAAATATGAGCATTTCTTCAGTTCGAAGAACGTGGGAATATTTGTTGGAAGTATTAAAAAATATAAAATAAACTCAAAACTAAATAACGGAGGTATTTAATGGATAAAAAATTGTCTAAAGATGCATATGGAAATGTGCCCGGCAAAGATTATGTGCCTTATATATCCAGCGGTTCCAAAATAGGTGGGAATGCTGCAGTTTTAATAATAGGGATAATCTTAGCTGTATTATTTGCAGCATCTACTGCATATTCCGGTATGAAATCGGGTCTTACAGTTGCTGCTGGTATACCGGGTTCTATTATAGGCTCAGCTTTTATATCAGCATTTTCTAAAAAGAAGGGGCTCCTTGGGAAAAATTTAATACAAGGTATGGCTAGCGGCGGAGAATCCGTTGCCAGCGGTATAATATTTGTATTGCCGGCAGTTCTTTTAATAGGTTCAAATGTTTCTTTTTTAGAAGGTTTTGTAGTTGGAACAGGTGGAGTTCTATTTGGTATTGGAATTGCTTCAATTGTTCATAAATATTTAATCGTAGAAGAACATGGAAAATTAATGTACCCTGAGTCAATGGCTATATCAGAAACACTTGTTGCTTCTGAAGGTGCCGGTGAGTCAATAAAGTTCATGGGAATAGGATTTGGAATTGGTGGTATTATAACTGCCGTAACAAGTTCCTTTTTAAATGTGGCTAACAATGTTATAAACTATGTAAATGAATCTTTCTATAAGTGGAAATTTCAAATTGAAGTTAACCCTCTGTTATTAGGTATAGGATTCATAGTTGGATTAGAAGTTTCTCTAACTATGTTTGCTGGTTCAATATTAGCTAACTTCGGCATTTTACCTTTAATAGGTTATTTTACTGCCCTTGGTCAAAGCAATGCATTTGTATGGAATGATCCAGGTACTGCAATTAATGCTATGAACGTTTCAAATATATCCGGCAGTTATGTAAAATATATTGGTGCAGGTATGATGCTTTCTGGTGGTTTAATAGGGGCTATAAGGCTGATACCAACTATAATTTCTTCCATAAAAGAAACCCTCAGTGCTAAATCTACAAATAATGCTGATAGTTCATTTATTGGAACACTGATATTATTAGGTGGTATAATAGTTGGATTTTTAGCAGGTTTCTTAATTTCTGACGGAAATATATTAATGGCAATAGTTGCTTCAATTTTATCATTATTTTTATCATTGCTATTTGTCATTGTTTCCGGTCGTTTAACAGGTACTATTGGAACTTCAAATCTTCCTGTTTCAGGTATGACCATAGCTTCTTTAGTTCTTGTAACTTTATTGTTTGTTGCATTGGGATGGGTAAGTCCTGAAAATAACAAATCTTTACTTTTATTTGGTACATTCATAGTTACTGCAATTGCTATTGCAGGTGGCTACTGTCAATCACAAAAAGTTTCTTTTATATTAGGAGGAGATAAAAATGAAATGCAAAAGTACTTTTCAATAGCATCAATAGTTGGTGTTGCAGTGGTTATTGGTACTATACTGTTGTTGTCAAGCCAACTTTCATTGACTGGTGATGATGTCACCTTTGCTCTGCCTCAAGCTAACTTAATGGCAACTTTAACTGCCGGTATTATATCTGGTGAGCTGCCTTGGGTTATGATAATTGTAGGTACTGTTATGGGAATTGTGTTGTTTTTATTAAATCTTCCTATAATGACAATTGCCATAGGTTTCTATCTGCCAATATCCACCACTTCTATAATTTTAATTGGTGCTATTGTTCGCTTATTAATAGAAAGAACTTCAAAATCAGAAAAAGAAAAAGATGTTAAAATTTCAAATGGCATAAGTTTATCTTCCGGGCTTGTTGCAGGCGGTTCCATAATAGGCCTTGTGGGGATAATACTTCAAGTATCTGGTGTTATAAAAGGCACTGCACCAAGTGGCTTCGCTGAAACTAATGGTATGGCATTTTTATTATTAGCAGTCCTTGTAATATCGACAATACTTCCTATAATAAAAAGCAAAGCAAGTTAATAAATTTGAGCAAATAAAAATAAAAGCTCTTCAAATTGAGGAGTTTTTATTTTTATTTACATTAAGAAATTTCTTAAAGTTTATTAAATACAACAATGCCTGCAATCATTAAACCTACACCAATTAATTTGCTCCATTCAAAACACATCTTTTCAGTACCGAACAATCCAAAACTTTCTATTAAACAAGATATAACAAGTTGAGCCAATAAAATTAACATTGTTGCATATGCCGGTCCCAAACTCGATATGCTTTTAATGACAGTGAATGTAATAAATGCTCCGATGACACCGCCAAATAAATATAATTTGTTGCTGACATTAAACACTGAAAACAAGTTTTCGCGGCCTGCGAAGAACCATATACTTATACTTGCAGCAAAGGCTGTTAAATGCACCCAACTGTTTGTAGCCCACATATTTGATGAATCCATTACACGAGTATTAAAAACACCTTGAACACTCATTAATAATCCAGCCAGCAAAGCAATTAAAATACCAACCATACTAATCTCCTTAATAAATGATATTGTTTAGTATTCCACAAAAAGTTAGTTTAAACAAAAACAAATTCTTTCTCTACATTACTTTATCAATATCGAAAATAGTCAAATAATAATTTTAATATTATACAAGATTCAGCAATATTATATTGTGTTGTTATTATAAAATGATTTAATCAATTTATAAATATTTTGAAAGCAATGACCAAATGAAATTATTTGTACGTTTTTCATTTGTGAGCTAACAGCGTCACCGGCTGTTTATTTTTGTTTTATCAAGATATTAATGGAAAGGAGGTTTAAGACTAGAAGTATTCATTGTAACAGATTATAATTTCAAAAAAATTTAGTAATAAAATGGGGGGTATAAAAAATGAATCAACCAAAAAAATCGTGGTTTAAGATTTTTGCTATTACACTTTTTTTAGTAATTTTTGCGTATTCATCAATTGCGGAAGCAGTCGATTCATCTGATGTAAATCGAACACCTTTTCACTTTCCATTAACCAATATGTATCACGAAATAACAAATGAGTCAGAATTTTACACATACATGCTAAATACTTCATATGGCAGTATAAACGTTGATGGTAATATAACTGAAGTTTCTGATAAAGAAACATTTTTGTCTGAGTATATAGTCCCTGCCAGCGGACATCCTGCCGGAACTATTTATACATGGTTGATGAACGATTCGGAAAACCTTTACATAACTTTTGATGTGACTCCTGACAATACAATGGATGGCAATGAAGATTATGTTAAAGCCTATATAAAAACTAAAGATGGTGTTAAAGTGTTTAAAGTTTCTCTTTTAGATACTGTTTGGGGTACTCCGGCCTTTATAACTACTGAACGGGCTAATTATGATCACAAGGTATACGAACTGAAGATTCCATTAAGCGAGATTGAATTGGCTAATGATCAAAACAACATTCAAATTGCTTTTTCTGCTTATGGAACAATGGCTGCACCTATTCCTGTAAGTTTTAAAGAACCTAAATTGTATTATTCAGGCGGTATACCTACTGGCATTGCTACAGGTCATTTTAATAATGACAATTTTCTTGATATAGTTGCTGTCAACTCCAATGAGAGCAATTTATCTGTTTTGCCAAGTAACGGTGATGGTACTTTTGCAGCTCGCGTTGTCTCACCTGCCGGTTATGCGCCGACTTCTGTTATTGCATGTAATTTAAATGGAGATAATTTAGATGATCTTATCATCAGCAGCAGTCAAGGAACATACGCATTTGTGGCTGTTGGAAACTGTAAGTTTTCAGAACGGATTACCTGCGGCTCAGGATATAATTCTGCTGTGGGAGATTTTGATAATGACGGCGATACTGATGTTGCAACTACCGACTGGAACCAAAGCAAAATATTTATTTACTTAAACAACGGAGCTGCAGGTTTCACTGAACCGCAGGTAATATACGCACCTGGACATCCAGAAGAAATCATTGCAGCAGACTTTAATAATGATGGAAAACAGGATTTGGCTGTGGTTTTTGGTGATCGCTTCGTAGTTAGTTCTATGCAGATTCGTTTTGGTGACGGTACCGGACTCTATCCTGATAGTCCATCAAAGACAATATCAGACATCGGTGAAATTATAAGCGGGGGTAAGCGTTATTCAGCTGGCGGTGCAACAGCTGCAGATTTCAACAAAGATGGAAATATTGATATAGCATTCTTATATTTTGATGATATGTTAGATTTCTCTGATTACGATGAATATGCATCAGTACTGCTTGGCGATGGCACAGGCAATTTTGCAACTAATCAAAATTGGGTTAAATTCCCGCTGAATCTTGGACCAATAGATTCCGTTGCAGGCGATTTCAATAAAGACGGTTATCTGGATTTAGCAGCAAGCAACAGGTATAGTAATAACATTTCAGTTCTTGCTAATAGCTGGAACTACTCATTTTTATCTAAACAGGATTTTAACATTGGTAAGCAGCCACTTTGTCTCACTACTGGCGATTTTAATGATGATAGCATGTTAGACATTGCTATGACAAATTGTGATGATGGAAATGTTATAGTTCTTATCAATAATTCAGGCGCATCCAATATACCTGATACTTATACAGTCATATTTGATAAAAACGGCGGAGATACTGAAGCTAATCCAGCAACAATAAATGTCAAAGAACCTGCTACATCTGTAGGCAGTCTGCCAAATGAACCTACAAAAGAAGAGTATACTTTTTCTGGATGGTGGACCGGTAACGGTATTGCTGATGACGGAATAGGTGTGGATGGTGGAGAAGGATGGGGAACAGTATTTTTAGCTAATACAGCAGTTCTTGACGACATAACCGTTTATGCAAAATGGGTAAAAAAACCAACAGATTCAACTATTTCTCCTACATCTGCTATTTTTGACAAATATAGCAGTTCAGAAAATTATAAGGATATTGTAGTAACCATAACTTCACAAAGTACTACCATAAGTGCTATTAAAAACGGCGCCATTATTCTTGCAGAAGGAACAGATTATTCTGTCAACGAAAGCAAAGTAAACATTAATAAATCATATCTGGAGCTGCAGGCAAACGGATACATGACTTTAACTTTCGACTTTAGCGAAGGAACAGACCAAGACATGGTTATAACAATTAATGACAGCACCCCTTCTTCCAGCGGCGGGGGAGGCAGTCATTACAGACCATTAGGTGTTACTTGGTCTAAAATACCTGATGGGACTCCCGGAAAACCATTTTTACATAAGTTCTCAGCCACAGGAGGAAGCAGTCCATACAAATTTAATGTAACTAAAGGTTCACTGCCTAAGGGATTGAGCTTAGAGAAGGACGGTACATTTAGCGGCACACCAATACTGCCGGGGAATTTCACATTCACGATTACTGTTACAGATAATAAAGGAAGAACCTCCAGCCGAGAATTTACAAACATTGTCAAATTAGGCCCAAAACAGAAGATTATTACTCTCACTATAGACAGCACACAGGCTACTATTGACGGTCAGCCATACGTGCTGGATGCAGCACCTTATATTGATACGAGCACAAACCGTACCCATATTGGTATACGTTTTGTAAGCGAGGCTCTAGGTGCTAACGTTGAATGGCTAAACGCGTCACGTCAGGTTAATATAAAAGACAAAGATAAAGAATTGGTACTTACTATTGGAGAAAAAGAAGCTAAAGTTAATGGTCAAAGAGTTACACTTGACGGTAAATCAATCATACAGCCACCTGGCAGGACGTTTGTTCCTTTACGCTTTGTCAGTGAGACATTGGGAGCAACAGTTGACTATGATGAAATAAATAAGATAATAACCATTATAAGGTAGCCTTTATTAAAGCATTAGAAAATAAATAATCAACAAAAAATTAAGCAGCGCCTGAATATCTTGTACTAGATACCAGGCGCTACTTATTTTCTTGGATACCCATTCAATACCTCTCGGTAAATATTCAACATGCAATTTACTTAATTACTACCCTACCAATATCTTTACTCTTGTAAGGTTTAGCCGCTTTATATAATCTAACTGTTAACGGGCTAGACCACGATTTAACCATTACAACTGGTAATTGTATTGACTCTGTTAGAATTATAGTAACCGATGTTGTATAATATATATACCCGATGATTTTTGGTTTAAACATAAAATATAAAAATTTTTTAAATTTTTTTGTTACATACGCTTCAGCATAAAAATCTAGATTTTAGTGACTACAGTTGTCTGTCAAATGTTTAATGAAAAGCTGAACTTGCGGAAGTTCGTAATATGAATTTTTATAGAATACGTATGTGTTTCTTTCTAAAGGTGCTCCATCTTTAAAACATAGTTTTTCAGTGTGTCCTTCAAATTCATCTAAACAAATTTGAGGAAGTATGCACCATCCTATACCGTTTCGTACCATTTGCATGCAGCATATTAAATTATCAAGACAAATCTTTGAAGTATTGCCTGGAAGATTATTTTCCTCAAGCCATTTGTGAAGCTCCAGACTCAATCTTGCATCAGTGCTTCGGTTAATATATGGATATGAATCAAGCGGTTTATCTTTATTTTCTTCGTTGCACACCACTAGCATGGGTTCTTTAAACAATAGATTTTTTCCTTCATCCCACTTAAAATCTCCTCGGACAATGGCAATTGGAATTTCATCATTCATCAACATTTTGTATAAGTTTTTGCTTTGGTCTGTTGTTATATTAATATTTACCATAGGATATAGCTGAGTATATGCTTTTAATACCCCTGGTAATCTGTAATGAGAAAAATTCACTGAACATCCCAAGTTCAACGTTCCGCCTATGAAACCTTTATTAATATTTACATGATTTTTCATTTCAACAGTAGTTTTGTAAATAGTTTTTATGTAAGATATAATAGTTTCGCCAATGGGCGTAAATATAACACCTTTTTTTGAACGTACAAGCAAATTGCAATTTAACTCAGCTTCCATCTTTATTAATCTTTTTGTCAAAGCAGGCTGAGATAAGAATAGCCTTTGTGCTACTTTAGTAATATTTTTAGTTTCATATAATTCAAGAAGAATTTCATAATCTTTTTCATCCATTTAATAATCTCCTAACAATAACTTTTAGTTATGAATACTGATGAAATTATACTATTTTACTTTAGATTAATCAATTAATAAAGCATCCGGCTTTACACAGCAAGAAAGCATGTGTATAATTAATATTAATTAAATTATTGAAAGGACGTGTTAAGATAAAAACTCTATCCGTTAAATTTGGCGGAATAAACCGAAATGAGTTTATAGATTACTTTCTCAAAATAGGAGGCACTTTAGAAGATGATGAAAAAATCAAAGGACCATTTTGGGAAGCGACAGTTGGACCTCATACACATTCTGAATATAAAGCCTTAAAAATTCAGAATGTATTAGTATCAATTGCAGTAGAAGAGGATAAGTTTGATGGTTTTATTGCTGCCTTTCAGCTGAACTTTCTTAGATGTGGTGGTTAGTAATTATAAAATAATTTTAAAAATAAAAGGACGCTACTTGTGTATAAAAAACTAACGTCCTTTAAAATTTTATGAAATTTGTAGTGTATATGCCACATTATTGATATGGTTTAATCTGTAAGACGGCTTTGTGTTGCAATTTGATTGGCAACAAACTTACCTGAATATAATGCTCCCTGTATCCATCCGGGTTTTACAGAAACATGATCTCCTGCAAAAAATACCCTGCTGTCATATTCAGGCTGCAGCATATTGTATAGAAAATTTACTTTCTGACCGGGATATGCCACTGCAAAAGCTCCTCTGAACCAAGGTTCTGCGTTCCAGTGAACCGTTCTGTAACTTTGTATTAACGTATTTAAAAATCCATCTGGAAGACCATGAACCTTATCAACATCCTTTTGTATTGTTTCAAGTTTTCTGTAAATATTAAGACCGCCGATTCTTGTAGCGTCCTGACCTAAGTTATAAGAGGCTATTAAAACTCCTGGGGAATCAGCAGAACACAATCCTTCACTGAGGCACCTTATGTGGTCAGGAGGGTAGATAACCGATTGTATGGGTAGATCTGTAAAAGATATTCCACCGTTAATGTTGCCGTAGGGCGCATTTTCTTCCCAGAATCTTTTCCTGCATAAAAAAGCTGTCTTATGAGCATCAATGTAATTAAGTTCTCTGATTGCCTGCATTTTCAATTCACTGAAATATGGTGAAAGTTCAAATGTTCTCAATACAGAAAAAGGAACCGCACATATTACAAAATCAAAGGTATCCATTAATTCTACATTGTTTGGATCATCATAAATGATATTTACTTTTTTGTTAACAGAAGATTTTATAATTCCATTTACAACATACCCTAATTTTATGGCGACATTTCCTAAAATACCAGGGTCATATTGAAATTCAGGAGGATTAGTGTTGTTGAGTGAATTGAAGAATGCCATGGGAAGATTTACCATGCCCCCTTTTATTCTGTAAGTATTGAGAAAATCAAAGGAATATATGCTGCTCATTGTTTCATCGTGGCTTGTGTTTAAAAGAGCTGCTGTGAAGGGTTCAACTGCTGATATTAAGTTTATGGCACTTTGACTCAATCCCAGCTGTTCATAAACCTGTCTGTTGCTAAGCTTTGTGATTCTTGAATATTCTACAGAGTACTGAGGTTGAATTTTTAGTATTTCGGTTCGCATTTCTGGGGTGAGACTGTCCAGCATTGTTTCTGCAGCATAATCGCTTAATTCATTCCATGGTGTATTTTTTTCACTTTCAGTCAAATTGTAATAAGGATATATATTGTCAGTAATGCTTTGACCTGAAAAATCCCGTCTTACCCTTGTGTTGTCTACAAAGATAAAGTTGTTTGATCGGGGCGAAGACAGTGATTCAGTTTCCAAATTGAACAAATTAATATAATGCCAGGTTGTTTCATGAGATACAGGAATTCTCATGGCACCTAATTCCGCATAAAAATTCTTGGAGTCATTAAAATAAGAAGTATAAATTCTTCCGCCTATCCTGTTAGATTCTGCATCAAATATAGTAATATTTGCACCAAGCTTTCTCAGTTCATATGCAGCTGCCAGTCCTGACAGCCCAGCGCCAATGATCCCAATTTTTAAATTTTTAAGAGTCAATGGCCTTGCATATTGATAAATGTCATGGGGAGGTCTTAAAAGGTTTAAAATATTTTGAAAGTCTTCAGATCTGCCGGAACGGTTTAAGGAATTTTGAAACAACTGGTGTCGCTGTTCATCAGTTGGATTAAAAAAAGAATCTTGAACAGACATAAAAATTTCCCCCTTAAAAACAATATAAATTTCAACAAATTTCATATATTATATATATTGCATAAAAAAAGTTTAATGCCATTAAATTCAGTATTAGATAAAACTAAAGCAGGATAAAATCAACAAAAATTATAAACACCAGTTCGATATTTGAAAATATGAGACGTTTTTTCTATGTACAAATCATTAATCTATGTTATATAATATAAAATATTGAACTTTTAAGAAGGTTGTATAATGAAAAAAATTAAAGAAATATTTGGTGATTATGAAGCCGTGGGCAACTTGAGCTTTGCTCTGGTTGAAGGGGTTGTTCTCAGCAAAAAAACAAAATCCCTCGAATTGAAAATCAAATCTGATAAATATATTGAAGTAAAAGAATTGGAATCACTCAATGACTTTATTAAAAGAAGATTTGCACTTAGCGATTCTAAAATAATTGTAAGTTATTCTGATGAAACAAACAAAAAGCCCATTGAAGATGAGCTTAAAAATATTGTTTTCATGATATCGGACAAGTTTCCTGCATTAAAGGCTGTTCTTAAAGACAGTGAGTATGAAATAGCTGATAATACTATTATATTTAAATTTAAATCGGCTGTGTCCGAAATATTGAAAGCCAAAGGTTACGATAAAAAAATTCATGAAGCTATAAAAAAACTTTACGGCACTCCATATCATATTAATTTTGTGGACAAAGTAAGTCAGGAGGAATTCATAAGGCAGCAGGAAGATGCTCTTGCAAAGGAAATGTATGAACTTCAGAGGGAAGCTCAATTTGCTCCCGCAGTATCAGCTCCTGCACAGTCTAAAAAAACTCCTGAATTTAAACAGGAAGCAAAAGCTGAGACTTCAGGGAAAAAGACAAATCCGCAGCTCATACTTGGAAGAAATATAAACCTCAAAGATCCTATTGTAAAAATAATCGATATTACTCCTGACGAAGGAAGAGTTGCCATAGAAGGAGAAATTTCAAATCTTGAAGCAAAGGAACTTAGAAGCGGAAAAATACTTGTTTCTTTTGATGTGTATGATGGATCAAGTTCCATGACGTGCAAGATGTTCTTGAAGCCCGGAGAAGATGCTGAAGTTGTGCCAAGGCTTAAAAAAGCTAAAGGAGTAAAAATTTACGGTAATTCAGGATTCAGTAAATTTTCAGGAGAAATTGAGCTCATTGCAAATACAATTGTTGAAACTGAAGGTATCAAAAAAGTCAAGAGAATGGATAATTCTGAACAGAAGAGGGTTGAACTTCACCTGCATACACAGATGAGCCAGATGGATGCCATGACAAATGCTGCTGATCTCATAAAAAGAGCAATGGAATGGGGGATGAAATCCATGGCCATAACTGACCATGGTGTTGTTCAGTCATTTCCAGAAGCTCATAAGCTCCTTGGAAGAGATAATCCTGACATGAAAATAATATATGGGGTGGAAGCTTATCTTGCTCCTGACAAAAAGCCGTCCGTTACTAATTGCAAGGGGCAATCAATCGACACTGTATACTGTGTGCTTGACCTTGAAACTACAGGATTTTCTCCTGTTACAGAAAAAATAACTGAAATAGGTATCATGAAAATACAAGGCGGAAAGGTAGTAGATGAATTCAGCTGTTTTGTAAATCCACAAAAGCCTATTCCTGCAAGGGTTGTTGAGGTTACAAACATAACAGATGACATGGTAAGTGACGCAGAAACTATAGATAAGGTATTTCCAAAAATGCTTGACTTTATTGAGGGAAGCGTGCTTGTAGCCCATAACGCAGAATTTGATATTGGATTTCTAAAACATAATGCCAAGGAACTAGGATACGCTTTTGATTTTACTTATTTAGATACATTATCTTTGGCGCATGAACTGTTTCCCGATTACAAAACATACAAGCTTGGAAGGATTGCAAAAAATCTTGGAATAAAGGTTGATGTAGCTCACAGGGCACTTGACGACGTGGAGACAACAGTGAAGGTTTTTAATGTGATGCTTGAAATGCTTGTTAAAAGAGGAGCAGAATCACTGGATGACATAGACAAATATGCTTCTGATGAACAATCAAGAAATGAATCTTACAAAAAGCTTAAAACTTATCATGCAATAATATTGGCAAAAAATTATACTGGCCTGAAAAACTTATACAAGCTTGTGTCTTATTCGCATTTGGATTATTTTTACAAGAAACCTCGAATATTGAAAAGCATGTTTGAAAAACACTCAGAAGGTTTGATAATAGGCAGTGCATGCAGCGAAGGAGAGCTTTATCAGGCCATATTATTAGGAAAACCAGAACAAGAAATAGAAAAGATAGCTAAATTTTATGATTATCTTGAAATACAGCCAATAGGGAACAATGACTACCTCATAAGGACTGAACAGGTACCTGACAAAGATTATTTGAGAAACATAAACAGAAAAATAATTGCTTTAGGCGAAAAGTTTAATAAGCCTGTTGTTGCTACGGGAGATGTTCACTTCATGGACCCTGAAGATGAAATTTACAGGCGTATACTTGAAGCAGGACAGGGATTCAAGGATGCTGATTACCAGGCGCCTTTATACCTGAAAACAACAGAGGAAATGTTAAAGGAATTTTATTACCTTGGAGAAGAAAAATCATATGAAGTTGTTGTAAAGAACACAAACATAGTTGCAGATATGTGTGAGAATATAAGCCCTATTTCATCGGAGAAATGTCCTCCTCACATTGAAGGCTGCGAACAGACCATAAAGGACATAGCTTTTGGAAAGGCTCATGAGCTTTATGGAGACCCGCTGCCTGAAATAGTTCAGCAAAGACTTGACAAGGAACTTGATTCAATCATAAAAAACGGATTTTCCGTTATGTATATAATTGCACAGAAACTTGTATGGAAATCTAATGAAGATGGATACCTGGTTGGCTCAAGGGGGTCTGTCGGTTCATCGGTTGTTGCATATATGACGGGTATTACAGAAGTAAATGCCCTTCCGCCTCATTACAGATGCCCAAAGTGCAAGCACTCAGATTTCACTGATTTAGGAATTAAAATTGGTTTTGATCTTCCGGACAAAGTATGCCCTGTTTGTGGAGAAATGCTTTCAAAAGACGGCATTGATATTCCATTTGAAACATTCCTTGGCTTCAACGGCGACAAGGAGCCTGATATAGACTTGAATTTTTCAGGTGAGTATCAGGCAAAAGCACACAAGTACACGGAGGTCATATTTGGAAAGGGCACAACTTTCAAGGCAGGAACAATAGGAACAATTGCAGACAAAACTGCCTTTGGATATGTAAAGAAATATTTCGAAGAAAAAAACAAAACAGTCAGTAAGGCAGAAATCATAAGAATATCCAAGGGATGTACCGGTATTAAAAGGACCAGCGGCCAGCATCCGGGAGGCATAATAGTTGTACCAAAGGGACGTGAAATATTTGAGTTTTGCCCTGTGCAGCATCCGGCCGATGACCCTGATTCAGATATAATAACAACTCATTTTGATTATCACTCAATTGACCAGAACCTTCTTAAGCTTGATATACTTGGCCATGATGATCCTACGGTAATAAGAATGCTGCAGGATATTACAGGAGTAGACCCTAAAACCATACCGATGGATGACAAAGAAACTATGTCATTGTTTTCATCAACTCAAGCATTGAAAGTTACGCCTCAGCAAATTAATTCAAAGGTGGGGACTTTCGGAGTACCGGAGTTCGGCACAAGGTTCGTACGAGGTATGCTTCTTGACACAATGCCTAAGACGTTCATGGATTTAATATGTATATCAGGTCTGTCACACGGTACAGACGTGTGGCTTGGAAATGCCAAGGATCTCATAGATTCTGGAACCGTCACGACCATAAGTGAGGCAGTTTGTACCAGAGATGATATAATGGTCTACCTTATCAAAAAAGGACTGCCGCCTAATGCAGCATTTAAAATCATGGAAACCGTGCGTAAAGGTAAAGCTCTCAAGGAACCCAAATGGCCTGAATATGAATCGCTCATGAGAGAACATGAAGTTCCTGAATGGTACATTGATTCATGCAAGAAAATTAAATACATGTTCCCTAAGGCACATGCAGCAGCATATGTAATGATGGCCTTCAGAATCGCCTGGTTTAAGGTGCACATACCTGAGGCTTATTATGCAGCTTATTTTTCCATAAGGGCTAAAGCTTTTGATGCAGAGTTCATGATAAACGGCAAAGAGGTTGTTAAAGAAAAATTAAAGGAAATTGATGCTCTCGGCAATGATGCATCTAATAAAGATAAGGATATGTATGATGACCTGGAGTTGGTCCTGGAAATGTACGAGAGAGGGTACAAATTTCTACCAATTGATCTGTACAAATCTCATGCAACTCAATTTCAGCTTGAAGAAGGAGGCATAAGACCTCCCCTAAACAGCATATCTGGTATGGGAACAGTTGCAGCAGAAGGAATTTTCAATGCTGCTCATGGAGAAGAAGAGTTAAAGTCAATTGATGATTTAAGAAAAAGTGCGAAAATAGGAAATGCTGCCATAGAACTTCTTAAAAAGTTTGGCTGTCTGAAAGGACTTCCTGAAAGCGATCAGTTAAGCTTTTTGGATGTAATATAAAATAAATGTAGCGCAGGCAATAACTGCGCTATATTTATACAATAATAATAAAATTATATTATCAAATAAAAAAAGGAAGAAAAAAATGACTAAAAGAAATGATTATATAAGCTGGGATGATTATTTTATGGGTTTAGCCCTTCTTTCAGCAAAAAGAAGCAAGGATCCTTCATCACAGGTTGGAGCATGCATAGTTGACAGCAGATCAAACAGGATTTTAAGCGTAGGATACAACGGACTGCCAAGATTTTGTTCTGATGACGAATATCCTTGGACTCGGGAAGGGGACTCAATGGAAACAAAATATTTTTATGTAGTCCATGCTGAACTGAATGCAATACTAAACTGCAGAGGTGCAAATCTGGAAGAGAGTAGGCTTTACACAACATTGTTCCCGTGCAATGAATGTGCCAAGGCCATTATACAGTCAGGGATAAAACAAATTGTTTATTTAAGTGACAAATACTCAGATACAGACATAGTAAAAGCTTCAAAGAGGATGCTAACCAGTGCTGGAGTAGAATTTTATAGGTTTGAAACAGACATTGACTGTTTAAATTTAAACTTTAAATAAAAAAATCAGGAATTAAATTCCTGATTTTATTTTGCATATTTACTATGCTCTAGTAACGTTAGCAGCTTGTTCGCCTTTGTCACCTTTAACGATGTCAAAGTTAACTTTTTGACCTTCTTCTAAAGTCTTGAATCCGTCACCTTTGATAGCTGAAAAATGAACAAATACATCTTTTCCGCTTTCTTCAGTTATAAATCCAAATCCTTTTTCTGCGTTAAACCATTTTACTGTACCTTTATTCATGAGGTACCTCCTAATTTTTATTATACTCCATTGTAAATTTAAAAAATTCACATATTTTCACAAATTATATACAATGCTATATATAATCTCTAAAAACATGTGAAATCTATAATTACATCTGTAATACTTATTTAATATAACATTAATATTTTTGTTTGTCAATAGTTCAAAAAATATTTTACTCAAAATATTTAATAAGTAAAAGCTGTTTCAGTTACAGGTCTTCCTTATTATTCATAATTATGAATAATAGGAAAATACTTGTAATCATCTATATTTATAGTATAATTTAAATAGAGTTATATTATAATTAATAGTTAGGTAATTTCTTGAGGAGGTAATTTTTTGGGTAGAAGTGGTGGTTCTGGCGGAAGAAGCGGAGGAGGCTCCTTTGGAGGAAGCAGGTCCAGTGGAGGCCGAAGCGGCGGAGGTTTTGGAAGCATTGGAAGAAGCGGAGGGTCATTTGGAGGTGGCTCATTCGGCGGAAGAAGCGGAGGTTCTTTTGGAGGACACAGCGGAGGATCATTCGGTGGAGGTTTTGGCGG